>JAYTAK010000743.1:0-3512 GCA_043737515.1 Candidatus Kuenenia sp.
CGTTGCGAGATGGCCATGAGTCGCGGGTCGGTGATTGAACAGTCGTCCCAGGATACAAGAACTCCATCCTGACTGGGAAACAGATCCTGACACCAGTGCAGGATTTTCGCCTGTGGATCCTTGTCAGGCAGCCAACTGGTGACATCGTTGTCGAGGCGAATATATTGCAGCGACCAGCCCATCAGGGGAATGAGGAATGCGATCCCCGTGAAAAGCCACAGCGATAGGCCATGTCCCCATTGGTCTCGGCGTTCGAAAAACGACTTCATGTCGTTCGCCCGATCATTCTGAATTTACTGCGGTTAAACTGGTGAGACTGATCGATTCGCACAAAGCATGGCGAAGGACATAGTCTGCCTCAATGATCGACCGACATGCGGATCGGGTACAATCACAGATGCCGTTTCTGCAACCTTCAGCGAATCCCCACCCCCTTAATGAACTGGAGAAACGGGTTGTTTTCATTGATTAGACACGGATGTCCAGGCAAACTGCGGCGACTTTTCTTTCCAGCGGGCTGTTGATTTGAAGTGGGATAAGCTTCCAGCTTGTCAACTTTTTTCAAGATTGGTCCGTGATAGGCGGACCGTGTCCGGAGGTGGTTGTGGGATAAGCTTCCAGCTTTCAACCTTTTTCAAACAGCACTGTGTTTTCATCAGGCAACGGCAAGCTGAAAGCTGACCCCACGCGGAAATGCCTCCGATTACGCTGTTTGCGCGGTTTGTTCCGATTGCAACGGCGCGATGAAGTTCGACAACGTGATTGCGATTAAACCTGCCCGGCACGCAGGCGATGTCTGAGCTACGTTGCCTGAGGCAGGTGTTTATACTTCGCGCGGCCAGAAATGAGTCCGGCGAGCGGAGTGGCGTGAGCCCTCCGGTACACTGCTTTTTTGTACCGGCAAGCTGACGCATGCCGCTCGCCAATTCTCTCACTCATGACCGCGTGGAGTATATTCCTGGCACGGTCTGGAATGAGGCCCTGCTTCATCAGCCGGAACGCGTTGGCGGTCTGTTGATTTAGGCTGAATTCCACGTGGGCTAGGCTTCCAGCCTGGCATCGCTGAATGAAAACCAGGGCCTTCTGGCAAACATGACCCACACATCTCAATCATCTATTCCTCGCTGGCTGCACTGCGGGATTCTGACACTGCTGACGCTTGTCGCTGCCAATCTTCTGGCATGGCGCAGTATCGAACCTGACTTGTGGGGACACATTCAGTACGGAGAAGACTGGATTCATGCGGGCCGAATGCCCACCACCGCCACTCATACGTATTCGACTCCCGAGCATCCGTGGGTCAACCACGAAAACCTGTTCGAACTGGCCGTAGCCCTGGGACAGCGGACCGTTGGCGGCTGCGGGTTGATGATCTTCAAATGCGTCTCAGGACTGTGGCTGCTCTGGATAATGATGCGGAGTGCATCACGCCTGGCCGTGCCCGTTTTGGCGGCGGCCGTTGCGATGATCCCTGTTGCCGCCGGACTTGCGGAATTCTGGCTTATGCGTCCGCAGCTCTTCAGCTTTCTGTTCTTTGGCATGATGCTGGTTGCCATCGACCTCGCATTTCGCGACTGGCGGGCAGCAAAGACTGTCGATATGAGGTGGCTGTGGTTGTGTATTCCGCTGCTGATCGCCTGGACCAATTCGCATGGTGGTTTCGCGGCGGGACTGTGTGTATTTGTGGCCGTGCTGGGACTGCGCGGTATCGAACTGTGGCTGCACCAGCGTCGCAGGGCCACACGCACGCTTGTGCAGTTTGCGGTGCTCGGCGTGGCGGCCATGCTGTCCGTGCTGGTCAATCCGTACGGCTATGAACTGCCATACTGGATGATTGTGTCGCTCAGTCAGCCGCGACCGGAAGTTTCTGAATGGGCAAACATCCTGGACGGCGGCGGTGTACTGTTTCCGTTTCTCGCATTGTCGGTGTTGTCGATCGGTTGCGTCAGCCTGACTCGTTTCCGCCGTGACTGGGTTCAGATCATCGTACTGGGACTCATCGCAGTTCAGGCGATCGGCCACCTGCGGCATCTGGCGTTCTTTGCCATCGCCTTTGGATTCTGGATGCCTCAACATGTCTGGTCCTTGTGGCATCGACTTGTCGAATGGCGTCCGACGTTGGGCATCCACCAGGAATTCACCGGCCGCGCCGCGCGTCTGATTGGCCTTGAGCTTGCCGCCGTGGCAGCCGGACTTGTGGGACTGCTGGGATATACCTTTGCGACCTTCGGCGCGGATCGAAGCAAGTATCCGGTGTCCGCCTTTGAATACATGGACAACGAGTACATCAATGGAAGACTGGTCGTCACATTCGACTGGGCGCAATACGCTCTGGCGGCCCTGGCACCGGACACAACGGTCGGGTTCGACGGTCGCTATGATACCTGTTACCCGCAGACGGTGGTCGATATGAATTTCGATCTGCTGTTTGGTTCAGACATGTCGCGTCGCTACCGTGGTCCGGATTCCGGACCGGTGGATTCGAATCGAGTCCTCGAATACGGCAACCCGAATCTGGTCCTCATGGATCGCATCGCCGATGTGGCCGCCGTGCAGCATCTGGACAATCATCCCGACTGGATTCCACTCTACCGCGACGGACGAGCCGCCTTATGGGGCCGCCGATCCGTCTTTGACAATCCTGCGCTTGCCGGTTACGTGGCTCCGGAACGACGCCGCATCTCCGACGTGATGCCGACAGGAATCGCCGCATGGCCCGCCTTCCCCAACCGTTCCGGCCCCGCCGCATTTTCCCCTGATGTCGCCGCCCGTGCATCTCGCGAACACCGGGTGAGAACAACGCTCACGGCGTCGGACGCTGCAAAACAGTGATGAACGTCGGACGGTCAGAAATGATTCGGTTCACCCATAGTCTCTTCAACAAACGCAAGGAGTGTGGTTTTACTGAGAAGATTTCCGCAGAGCGACAGAAGTCGGCCGACAGAGCGGCGGACCTATGTAGGCGAGCCGCTCCGTCGGCTCGCACGAGACACGGAGGAGAAGCTCTTGATGCGGCAGAAGAGATTCGGTTGCGGGCGAAGCCCGCAACAAGGTTGTCTGATTTCGTTCCGGAACTTACATGTTCCGGTCCGGATCGATGCCTATAGATTGGGAAGTGTCACCTTCGGTTGAGGTCGAGGTGGATTACCTGAAAACTTTGGTACAGGTGGTACAGGTGGTACAGGTACGTAGCTCTCCACGACTTGAAGCCCCACTGGCTGCTGCAATTCGCGTTCAGCCATAAACTGCCACGGAGTGCCTTGATTCTCTTCGATGCAGCGGTCGAGATATCGCTTTGCTTCGGCCGCAACGGTTATCGTCGCTTCGCCGCCACGCAATGTTGTTGACGAAACAAGATTGACGGAATTTGTTTGACCACCGAGCTGACCATAATCGTTTGCCGCAATGTCCTGCACGGGTGCGATCCGCGCCATGCGCCCGGAAATGTTGAAAATTACTGGGTTTGTTAAAGGCATAGGGTTGTTACGGGGGGAAAAGCTAATAGCGTGAGT
>JAYTAK010000744.1:0-3511 GCA_043737515.1 Candidatus Kuenenia sp.
GTGGCAGCTCGCCAAATGCTTCATTCTGCGCGGGTTTCGACTGATCCCTGTACGTTCGATTTGTTGGCGATTGGTGATGTCTTCTGCCGCATCCTGACCGGTGAATCCTCGGCGGCCTATCGTCAAAGCGTCCGCGTCAAGGGACTGGTCCCGGTGGAATTCCGGACACTGTTGGAGCGACTGCTGGGCGCTGATGGTCAGCCGTCGTTTGAATCCGCACAGTCACTGTGGGACTTTCTGCGAGAACATCACCATGGCGATTCCGATGCATATACGGCTCTACCCGACCGCACAGAAGACTTTCAGCCGGCACCGACACCGACTGGCCACAACTCCAACACCGGCGTTGCGTTGAATCAGGCCGACAATGGCAAGGCACCGCGACCGGTCGATCGATCCGTCCCGGCGCAGGGAACTGCGGATCTCCCGTTTCAAAAGCTGGGACATTTTGAAATTCAGGCTCGGATCGGTCACGGCGGCATGGGTGATGTCTACCGGGCCTATGAACGGCCCCTGGACCGCACCGTTGCCATCAAAGTGCTTCCAGCGGAATTCGCACGACAGACGGATTTTGTTCGCAGGTTCCGGGCGGAAGCGAGCGCGGTGGCCAAGCTTGTCCATCCGAATATCATTCAGATCTATTTCATCGGCATCGATTCCGGGCATTACTTCTTTGCCATGCAGTACGTCGATGGCTTTTCGTTGGCAGTATTGCTGAATGAAAAGAAGAAACTCCCCGTCAACACAGCCGTGTCTCTGGTTGAGCAGGTCTTGCTCGGCCTGCAGGAAGCACACTTGCTGGGATTCGTCCATCGGGATATTAAGCCGGGCAACATTCTGATCGATCGCGTCAGGCAACGCGCTCTCCTCGCGGATTTTGGCCTCGTAAAGATGGTCGAAGGATCGGAAACCGGCATGACGGCCACCGGGGTGATCCTTGGGACCGTCGATTACCTTTCGCCGGAACAGGCCCTCGGCAAGGATGTTGACGCACGCTCCGATTTGTACTCGATCGGCGTGCTGCTGTATCACATCCTCAGCGGTCAATTGCCGTTCAGCGCCGACACCCCGACGGCTCTGATCTTTCAGCACGTTTATGAGCAACCGCGGCCGTTGACCGAAGTCGCGCCGCACGTCGCCGAACAATTGGCCACCATCGTCAATAAACTCATGCAGAAGATTCCAGCCGACCGCTATCAGTCGGCACGAGATGTCCTGACCGATTTGGCTGCGTTTCGGAACGAGCAACCCCTGGTGATCGCATCGCAATCAGGATCCGATTGCAACGACGACGTAGTTCGATCTGCGGAAATTTCCGCTTCAGCGATTGAGAAACTTTTCCTGCCAACCAGCCTCGCCGAAGAAGCCGAGTCGGTCGCCGAAATATCAGGCTGGGAGCGGTGGTTGACGCGCTGGCGTGCGAAGTTCCAGCAGCACGCGCCGCAGCGACTGCTGGAACTACAGAACACGCAGCAGCAAGTGCAGGGGGGGCTGGCAGTCTATGAGACTCGTCGCGAGAATCTGGAAAATCTTGTCAAGGAGGCCCAGGACGTCCGGGATGAATTGGCTCGCGCCGCCGCGCAGTCCCGAGGAAAGTCCGATGCTGCGTCGCTTGAACAACAACTGGCGGCGCAGGATGAACAACTCGATGATTTGACGTTGAAGCTGGCGAAGACGAGTTCGACGTTGCAACGTCTGCTCAGCCAACGCGACCTCCTGAATGCCCGCTTGAAAGCCGCCGGGGCGCAACTGAAAAGTGATGGTAAAATCACGTCGCGCCGGTTTCCTCGTCGGAAACTCATATTGGTGGCCGCCACCGCCTCCTTGGTGGTTGTCGCAATTGTCATCACGGGCCGGCTCGTTCGGCAATCCAGCCCGGCCAGCCCGGCACCGGCGTTCCCGACTGGACCAACTCTCGCCGAGGCCCCATCTGATGTGGTGCCGAATCCCGTTGCGGCGGCGCCAGCGGCACCCGCAGTCAGCGGTCGAACTCCGGAATGGAGGAAGTGGCCAGTCACTAATCGCGACCACGTCGTAATACCGCTCGATTCAGCAATCAAAGCGATGGATGTTCAGGTCGGCGATTATGTCGGCGAACCCAATTATATGTTGTACGTCAGCCTCGAAAACGACACTGTCTCCCGGTTTGGCTTTCGAGCGACACTTGACCATGTCACTGAAGCAGGTTTCTATTCCTATCCGATAGATGTTCATGCGGTGGCAATTTCACCTTCGGAGAACTACGTGGCCTTTGCTGCGGGGGATAATTCGATTCGAGTCTTCAAAGCGAAGTCAATGGGAAAGGAAGAATACCGTCGCCTTGACGGTCATGCTATGCCGGCAGATTCACTGGTGTTTTCATCGGATGAATCCGTCCTGGTCTCCGCCAGTGATGATCAGACAATTCGCTTCTGGAACGTCCAGTCCGCAACTGAGGATCGCCGCTCTGAGATTCCGATGGTCCCGCGGCCATTACTTGCAGCAAATCGGACGTTGAACCGTTTTGTGCTGGGCGGGCAGCATAACGGCGGAAAATTACCGGTGAGGGTCTGGGACGCTGTCGAAGGTCGGCAGGAATCAGCATTTCCACTGGACGACCCAACTTCGGCTGTTGCGATTTCTGACGATTCAGAAACCGCGTTCTGCTTTTCCTCCGGGCGGATTTACGCCTGGAATGCTGTGAACGGAGAGCAACTCCGCGAATTCGGAACGCAGGGCGTTGCCGGGGCATTTGCCGCTGGTTCCGGACGGGCAATTACGCTCAGTGAGAACCTGGTCACGCTCTGGAATATTCATACGGGAGAAGTTATCGAAACGCTGAGCCTTGAAATACAACCGCGTCGTGACACGAAAATGTTGCTGGCTGAGAACGGCGAGATGGCGGTGGTTGCAACGCGAGACAAGCAACTGCATATCCTCTATCTTCCCAAGGTGCCTCCGGCAGAGGGTTTGGTCCATTCGTTCACGGCGGCCACTCCGATTCATTCACTGGACATTTCGTTTGATGGCATCTGGGCGGCTGGAGGCGGTGAAGGGAAAATTTTTCTCTGGAACCTTATGCATCCGCAATCGAATTACACCCTGGATTCACCTGCCCTCATCTCGACCGTGCAATTCTCGCCGCAGGGTGACTATCTTGCATACGGGACCGGCGAACAAAACTCGAAGCTCTATCAAGTTGGCGTCAGGGAACTGACGGATGACCGTGTCCAGCGCCTGATGACCCGAAAGCAGGATTGGAGACAACTGCCGGGATTCGAACGCAGGATCACATCCCTGGCATGGGACAAGTCGGGCGATTATTTGATAGCGAGTTCGGACGACGGTTCGATCAGGGTCTGGGAACCACAGAACGATCAGGTGGTCACATCCCTGCAACTGCCGGATCCCATCAGGCGATTCGCCAACGTGCCGGACGAGTCACTCGCCGTTTTTGTTCGGGAATCCGGCACAATCGAATCATGGCGATGGAACGATGCTGCAGCGAACGATGCTGCAGCTACTGAACAGT
>JAYTAK010000745.1:0-8003 GCA_043737515.1 Candidatus Kuenenia sp.
CAAACCGCCCCTCCGCTGAAGGCCGAAGTAATTGGCTAAATTTTCTTCGTAAGATACTCTCATTCTCTATCCCAAACCGGTTTATCCCGGCACACCCTGACAACTTTTGTGATTTATAAACCTGTGTCCCCTGTATTCCCGGTGTCCTCGCCGTCCCCGGTATCCTCGCAGAATCTTTCCCCAGAATCTCTCCAGAATCTCTGCCAATTGGTGGGCAAGTGTCTGGAATCACACAACGGGCCTTGCAACTCCTGCAGTCGTTGCTACCGTAGTCCTGAGTTGTGGAGCTTTGTCGAACGAGCCTTCCTCAACTCGAAAACCTCGGATGACTGAATAGAGCGCAGGCTGGTTTAAACCGGCGGGCGCGATACTGAGTAGGCCGACGTGACGTAGTCCTTTCAGGGATTGCATCACGTCGGCTTTTTTTGTTGCCCGCAGTGTGAGCAATGGAAAAAGCCGACATCGTGGAGTTCTCTCGTGAGCTTCGGCACGTCGGCTTTCTCTGTTGAGTACGGCGTGATTCCTTTTGGCGATTCGATAAGTTCCCTTCGCCAGTCAACAACTTCTCACTGTGGATTCGTTGCCATCATGATCAATACTCTCGGGAATGTTTTGTCTCGCGTTCCGTCATTAATGCGAATTTACATTCGGAGATGCTTCGAGGCACGGGTGCCGATGCAGCGGCGAAGGCCTCGACAAGCGTTCGCGATTGAGACCCTGGAAGTGCGACTCGTGTTGAATGGGATCGCCGTATCGCTTGAGGATGCTTTGCCGGGCGGCGCAATCAACCTTCAGAATGCCGGCTCGACTCCCACTCACACTCAGGTCATTGGTCCTCCGGCGCTGATCGTTCAGAGCGGCGGAACCGCTTGGTTTGCAGCAAACGACGGCATCAATGGTGTTGAGCTGTGGCATGTAAGCAGCAGTGGTGTCGCGGAGATGGTGAACACCGCCACGGGAGGCCCGGGGATTGCTCCAGGGCCCGATGGTTCCGCACCGTCCATCCTGACCGATGTGAACGACATATTGTACTTCGGAGCCAATGATGGTGTGAACGGGCATGAGCTCTGGCGCATCAACGGCGATGGTGACGCCGAAATGGTGGAAGATGGCGTTGCCGGCGGTGGCATCAACCCGGATTCGGCCTCTTCGAGTCCCGTGTTACTGACGGATGTGAACGGCGTCCTCTATTTTCGCGCCTTCGATGGAATGAACGGTGAGGAGCTCTGGCGGATTAACAGCAGCGGCCTTGCCGAGATGGTCGAAGATGGGGTTGCGGGAGGCGGCATCAATCCTGGTTCCGGCGACACTTCAATAAGCGACCTGACCAACGCCTCCGGGATCCTCTACTTCAATGCGAATGATGGCTCGACCGGTACCGAACTCTGGCGGATCAACAGCAGCGGATTTGCGGAAATGGTCGAAGACGCAATTGCCGGAGGTGGCATCAATCCCGGCACTGACAGTTCCTCGCCACGCGGCCTGACCGATGTTGCGGGAACGCTTTACTTCATAGCGACTGATGTCTCGAACGGAAGGGAACTCTGGCGGATCAACAGCAGCGGCCTTGCCGAGATCGTTGAAGATGCGATTGCAGGAGGCGGTATCAATCCCGATTCCGGCAGTACGTCGATAAGCACCTTGACCGATGTCGCGGGAACTCTCTATTTCAGTGCCGCTGACGAATCAAATGGCATTGAACTGTGGCGGATCAACGGCAGTGGTCTCGCGGAAATGGTCGAAGACGCAATTGCAGGAGGTGGCATCAATCCCGGCACAGCCAGTTCCTCGCCACGCGACCTGACCGATGTTGCGGGAACGCTTTACTTCAACGCGACTGATGCTGCGAACGGAAGGGTACTCAGGCGAATCAACAGTAGTGGCCTCGCAGAAATGGTGGAGGACAGTGTTCCTGGCGGAGGAATTGCAACAGCTCTAAATACGCTGACTTTGGTGAATGGCCGCGTCTACTTCGATGCCAGTGACAGTCCGAATGGGAGTGAGCTTTGGACAATCAATGGCGATGGGTTTGCTCAAATGGTGGAGGACGCAATTCCCGGCGGCGGCATCAATCCGGGGTACAAGAGTTCCAACCCCAGCGGACTGACTGACGTCAACGGGGTGCTTTACTTTCAGGCCTCGGACGGGACGACTGGGACAGAACTATGGCGAATCAACAGCAGTGGCATTGCCCAACTGGTCGAAGATCCGATTTCCGGAGGAGGCATTAACCCGGGTGTCGAGAGTTCGACTCCCGAATTCCTGACCTCAGTGAATGGGACTCTGTTCTTCCGCGCTGACGACGGAACAAACGGCGCTGAAGTCTGGAGGATCAACAGCAGCGGCTTTGCCGAACTTGTTGAAGATTCGATTCCCGGTGGAGGCATCAATCATGCACCTCTGGGTGCTGACCTGAAGAACCTGACCAGCGTCAACGGTGCTCTCTACTTCTCCGCGAATGACGGTATCAATGGCACTGAACTCTGGCGCGTGGACGGTCATGGCCTGCCGAAACTGGTTGAGGACAGCGTTCCCGGGGGTGGGCTCAACCCAGGTTTCCCGGGTTCCTCACCTTTTCTGCTGACGGACATCGACGGGACTCTTTACTTTCGTGCATCGACAGCAACGAAAGGCAGCGTACTTTGGCGAATCAATGGCAACGGGATTGCTGAAATCGTTGAGTACATCCATTTCGTCGGTTCTGCCGTTCCGTTGCCATACGCACTTACGAACATGAACGGAACGTTGTATTTTGTTTCCGACGATGGATCAAACGGCGTCGAGCTTTTGCGGATCAACAGTAGTGGTTTCGCAGAAATGATTCAGGACACCATTGCGGGAGGGAGCGGTATCAATCCCGGAGGCGCGAGTTCCAACCCGACCGCACTCACAGTCGTCAGCGGTACGCTGTTTTTTTCCGCAACCGATGGCACAAATGGAATCGAGTTGTGGCGGATCAACAGCAGTGGTTTCGCGGAAATGGTTGAGGACAGCATTGCCGGTGGCGGCATCAATCCCAGCAGTGGATACTCCAATCCGGTAGCACTGATCAGCGTCAACGGGCGGCTGTACTTCTCGGCAACCGATGGCACCAACGGAACGGAACTGTGGCGGGTCAACAGCAACGGCCTCGCTGAAATGGTGGAAGACGCAGTACCTGCGGGCGGCATCAATCCGGGGTCCGGAAGCAGCAGCCCGGGCGGAATGACCGTCGTCAATGGGATTCTGTATTTCCTCGCAAATGACGGCACAAACGGATCCGAGATATGGCGCATCAACAGTATCGGGCTTGCGGAGATGATTGAAGACAGCATTGCGGGAGGCGGCATCAACCCGGGTGCTGCTGGTTCATTTGCAGCCGGCGTCTCGAGCTCGATCATCAGCGCTGGCGGCACGTTATATGTACGCGCGAATGACGGCACGAACGGCGCAGAACTCTGGCGAATCAATAACAGCGGATTCGCCGAAATGGTTGAAGACAGCGTTCCGGGTGGCGGTATCAATCCTGGTTCAGGGAGCGCACAAATCGAGCGGCTGACAAATGTTAACGGTCAGCTCTATTTCAGAGCCAACGATGGGACAAACGGAGAAGAACTCTGGCGGGTCAACAGCGGCGGATTCGTCGAAATGGTTGAAGACGGCATCGCGGGAGGCGGAATCAATCCCGGAAGTGGAAACGCGATGCCCCGATCTCTCACGAACGTAAACGGGATTCTTTATTTCACTGCGTCAGACGGAACCACCGGCACTGAGCTTTGGACCATCAACGCTGTTGGCCAGGCTCAATTGGTCGAAGATTCGATTCCCGGTGGAGGCATCAACCCAGGCTTCGCCGGATCCTCCCCGAACTGGCTGACGAACGCGAACGGCACTCTCTATTTCTCGGCGATCACCGGGTCCGCTCTGGGCGGTGAGTTGTTCGTTGTACAAACTGGAATTCAACCTGCCGTTCCCGTCATTTCGGCACCGGACGCGATCGTCAAATCCGCCCGTCCAAGAATCATGTGGAACGCCGTTGCAGGCACGACCGGATATGAGGTCTGGATCAACAACCGGTCCGTTGTGCCACAGGCACGAGTTCTTCTTGAGACCGTGGTCGGCACATCCTGGACTGTGCCTGAGGAACTGGGGATTGGCAACCACACGGTTTGGATTCGATCACTCTCGCTCGGCGCTTCACCCTCTGCGTGGAGCATACCTCGATATTTCCAGGTCCGGCTGCCAGTCGTGCTGAATGTGATCGGGCACGACGTGGACAACGGGTTACCGCGAATCTCGTGGGTGCCTCTGAAGGGAGCGGTGAAATACGATGTGTGGATTGACCGCACTGATGTGCCGACCTCGCAGGTGTTTCGCGATGCTAACGTGACCGGAACCAGCGTGACGCCCTCCTCGCTGCCGCATGGTGGTCACTATCGAGTCTGGGTGCGCGGCATCGCAGTCGATGGCAACGCAGGGTCCTGGTCGCCGATGATTGACTACGTTGCAGTTCATGTTCCGGCGATCACTGGGGGACTGAATCCGACGTTCGACACGTCACCTACCATTACCTGGCTGCCGGTCGCGAATGCCTCAACGTACAACGTTTACGTTCTGAGTGTGAACGGCAACTTCCGAGCACTTCATCAGAAAAACATCTCGGGCACGTCGTTCACCTGGCCGGCGTTGCCCGCCGGCCCTTATCGCTATTGGGTTAAGGCATCCGGAGCGTCAGTTTGGAGCCGCCAGATTGATCTCGACACATCCGGTCACACTCAGATTGTCGCATTCGAGGACACTGCTGCTCCGGAGTTCCCTCGGATTACCTGGCAGCCGGTTGACGGAGCGGTCCGTTATGAGATTCAGGTCGACCATCTCGGTGTTCAGCAGCAGATCATTCACGCGACGAATGTGGTTGCAAACTCATTTAAACCCTCCGGCAATTTTGCCGCCGGCGGCTATCGCGCCTGGGTCCGTGCCTTCAGTGCGTCGGCGATATCTCCCTGGAGTCCTCCTTTTGATCTGACACTTGCATGAGACCTTGCTCTAGGCAGCAGCAAAGTTGGGGTTGCGTAGGGATATTGATCAGGTGAGATTTTTTTACGGTATTTGAGGGGGAAAGGCGAGTCTTCGTTGAGCCTGTACGGAGACTGGCGGATGTTCTTTGCATGTGACCACAGCGTCTTCTTCACAGAAGAAAGCTGCACCGGGATGGCCGTCACGGTGCAGCAGCGGCTTGTAGATCGAGGGTTCCTGGGTCACACAGACCGAATGTCAACGTGATCGCAAGCCGTTTTATTTCAAACCCGAACCGTCGCGTGAGCCGCAGATTCTGCGAACTCGAATATCAGGAAGGGACAAAATGGATATTTCAAATACCCGCTTTCAAAGTTCATTGGTATCGATATTCCCAAAGACAACATCGATATCGCTGAACTCAAGCGTGCGACCGGGAAAACGATGGGCTGCATGAACACCAGATTTCACTCGCCGTTGTCAACCCGCGTCAAGTGCGTGACTTTGCCAAATGCCTCAGCTTCGACGCAAAAACGGACCCCATTGATGCGTGCGTCTTCGTCCGATTCGGTGATGTTGTGCATCCCGCTCCCCAAGCCGCTCAGTCGGATGAACCCATACACTCAGAAAACGGGGCACTCAGAAATCAGGGGCACTCACGTCTCCCGCTCGCCAGTCGCATTCAGTCACTCGGAGGGCTGATGCCCTGCCGCTCGTCTATGGCGGTTTCTTGTGGGGCTGAAAATATCCGCAAAGACTGGAGCCACGCCAGTTCCCACGCGAAATGGTGGCCTACGATTCAGCAGTCTTGCCAGCGGTATCCGCACCCGGCGATTTCTTAATGCGGTACAGCAAATCCTCGCCCATCTTGCCGCTGCATTTCGGGCACTTGGCTTTGGCGATGCCCTTGCCGTTGGCTCCGCCCAGTTTATTTTTCTTGCGGCCTTCTTCGCTGATTACAGCGGTACACGCTTTGCAACGGTAGCCGGACAGTTCGAGTTCAAACGCTGGATCCTGCTGGTAATAAATCAGACTGCGGATCGACTCCACACGACTTTGATTCACAAAGCAACTCAGCGGATCGGACTTGTCGGCGTCCGGAACGCCATTTTCGGTGGCAGGCAGATCCAACCGGAAATTTGTCTTCAACGCTTCATGCAGCGCGCGAAACGAGGACAGGCCCTGCGAGCAATACGCCTGCAGCCCATCCTCAGAAGCAATCGGCAGATACACGGCAATGCGTCCGTCGCCGAAGACCGGTACACCCGCAAACATGGATTCATGGGCCTTCAGGATTGGCTGCACAAGGCGGATTTCCGGGACTTGACTTGCCGGGATTGAATGCACTTCGACATCAATCAATTTGCTGAAATCACCTGTTGCCGCAAGTTGTTCCCGAATCTGCTTTCGCTGCTCGACGCGATCGACCTTCGGAGCTTTTCCCAGGAGACCGCGTTTCTTTTTATCAGCTCCGGTGAACGCAATCACGACGATCTGTGCGTCAGTCACTGCCAGGTCGGCTTCAATAAATTTGTCAGCGACACTGCCAGGTTTCAATACGATGGATGTTGGCGCAAGACGAAAGAAACGGACACCTTCGATCCATGTCACGGCTAGTTTCGGAACTTCCGGTTTTTCATCTTTCTTATCCGCCTTGCGACGAATCTGAGGCACGTTGACCGGGTTCTTGCACTGTCGACACCGGACAGCCTTGCCCGCCTGATCCTCACTGACTCGAATCCATGCACCGCAGGCGCAGTGGATCAGCATCTGCTTTCGCTGACGCTCTGCGAGCTTGTCACCACGGCGTTTTTTGACTTCGCGTTCTTCCTGCATGGCGATCGACAACAGGTCATCGTCAGTTGCCTGGGATTTTGCGCCAGGCTTCGAAGTTGTCTCAACAGACGCCGACGTTACAGCGTCCGTCTTTTCTGTCGTCGCCTGTTTTCCACCAAGCGTCTTATTCTGTGGCTTGTCGGGACCATCAGCAGCGACGGCAGGCGACTTTGGTGCGGTCGATGCTGCCGTCGGAGCTGGACTCACGGGCCGCGCCGGTTTCACCGGTGGACCTGCACTTAATTCGAAGTCGGATTGTGCGGAATCAGCACTTGTGCCAGCGACACCATCGGACAACTCAAAACCAGAGGAGTCGTACGCTTTTGGAATCTCGCCTTTCACCGAGTCATTTCGCGCGGGCAAGTAGTCCGTGCGTTGTGACATTGGAATCGTGCTGTAAATAATCTGTTGTGGATTCGCGGTCATGTCGCGATAGCGTGCCGCGATATCCTCCCGCATGAATCCATTGCAGCTCCAGCAACGCACAAGCCCCGTGCGGACCATTTCGCCGCAGTGCGGGCACGGATCGACAAGGCTGGCCGTCTTC
The DNA here is from genome assembly GCA_043737515.1 of Candidatus Kuenenia sp. GTDB lineage: Bacteria > Planctomycetota > Planctomycetia > Planctomycetales > Planctomycetaceae > SXXK01. The sequence continues at coordinate 7,379 of JAYTAK010000745.1, forward strand.
ATCGAACCGACATCGACGACTGCCGACGTGGTGGAGTCTTTTCGCTCGTAGAATACGTGACCGCATTCCGGACACTGTGCCGTGTCTGAAAGAATGAGTGATTTGCATCCTGGACAGGATCGAATGACGGTCGACATGATCAGTCCGTATTACTTGCCGTCGTGACTTCCACGGTTGATGAAATCGAACCCTGCGAAAGTCGCCGACATGTCCTCAATATTGTTCGAAAAATCAAAATTGCCGGAGCCACAACGAGTTCATCATGTATCACTTCGGAGATTGATGACTCGATTTTCCCTGTTTTGTACCGGGAAGTCGATGAAATGCCTCTTTCTTTACTGCAAATCCAGACCATTTGAAAGAACTGTCCACCCGCCATCAGCACGAATCGTCAACTTCCAGCGACACACTGTACTCTTGTTCTGTATCTCGAGCGAGTGATTTGGTATCGCGAATGACAGAAGTGGCAAGGATTTTTTTGCCGTTCACGTCCCTTGAAGCACCGTGCAAACGTGGGCGACACGGTCCACAAGGGGCAGTACCTGCGGCGCATAAACCGTCGTGAACCCTTTGGCAGTGCGATGCGTATCCAGAGCGGCTTGCGATTCCCAGCGTTCGATCAGGA
>JAYTAK010000746.1:0-3509 GCA_043737515.1 Candidatus Kuenenia sp.
GACAAACGCGGAGTTCCTGAAGCGTATCCGAGCTGTGTTGTAAGATTTATTTGATGCACGCAGTGGCCAGATAAGAAAATCGTCTGCACGGAGAGTTTCGGTTCATGTCGTCGAAGAAACATGTTGTCCCTCCCGGTTCCACGATCGGAATGCTGGGTGGAGGCCAGTTGGGACGCATGTTTGCAATTGCGGCAAGACCGTGCGGATATGGTGTGCAGATCTTCGGTGATCCGCAGGTTTCACCGGCAGGGCAGGTCAGTGATCGATCCTGGCCTTCTTCCTTCACCGACCACGATGCGTTGCGGCAATTCGCACAGCACGTCGATGTCGTGACATACGAACAGGAAAACATTCCTGTTGCGACAGTGGAGACGTTGTTGCAACACGTTCCCGTGTTTCCCGGGCCGGAACTTCTGCGGGCATCACAGCATCGCCTTCTCGAGAAAACATCGCTCCGCAGGATTGGCGTGGCAACAGCAGATTTCCTGAAGGTCACGTCCGGGTCGGAACTGCGAAAGGGGATCGCAGATTTTGGTGGTGACGCGATCCTGAAGACGGTCACGCTCGGATACGACGGTAAGGGCCAGGCTCGTGTCCGGAATGAAAGTGACTGCGACGCTGTCTGGAAGACATTCAACGTGCCGGAAGCAATCCTTGAGAAAGTTGTCCCGTTTGCACATGAACTTTCGATTGTCGCGTCGCGGTTTGCGGACGGAACCTGCAGTTTCTTTGCGCCGGTGCTGAATCACCATGAAAACCATATTCTCGATGTGTCGATCAGTCCCTCGCCGTTGATTTCTGATCGTCAGACACAGAACGCTCAACAGATTGCCCGCGCCATTCTGGAACACTTCGACGTCGTTGGCGTCCTGTGCGTGGAATTCTTCGCCACCGGCGACGGGCAATTGCTCGTCAACGAAATCGCGCCGCGCCCGCACAACAGCGGGCACCTGACGATCAATGCCTGCCGCAGCAGTCAGTTCGAACAGCAACTGCGCGCTGTCTGCGGACTGACGACGGGAGATGTTTCCATGCAGACGCCGGCAGTCATGCTGAATCTGCTGGGTGATCACCTCCGGAATCAAACAGCCTCAGCATGGCAAAATGTGTTTAGTCATCCGGAGATCCATGTGCATCTCTACGGAAAATCCGAAATCCGACTCGGCCGAAAACTAGGGCATCTCACCGTCGTCGGCAATGATGTTGTCGCTGCCGAGAGACTCGGTCGATCCGTCCGCGCGGGTCTCATGGGTGCAACGTAGGATGGACATTCATGTCCGTCGCATGGCCTCAAATATGTCACTTTCTCGCTATCACAAACAGATGCTGTTCACCGGCGTTGGCCGCGATGGTCAGCAACGGCTGGCTGACAGTCATGTGCTGCTTGTCGGCTGTGGCGCGTTGGGCTGCGTGCTGGCTGACACGCTGGTGCGCGCGGGAGTGGGGCGGGTTCGGATCGTCGATCGCGACTTCGTGGAACTCAGCAATCTGCAGCGACAGATTCTGTTCGATGAACAGGATGTCGCCGATCATCTACCGAAAGTGATTGCTGCCGCCCGACGTCTGCGGCGAGTCAACTCGGAGATCACCATCGAACCCATCGTCGCCGACGTGGACTGGACGAACATCGCTGAGTTCGCCGAAGGAACGTCACTCATTCTGGACGGTACGGACAATTTCGAAATCCGTTACCTCATCAATGATGTTTCGCTGCAAACCGGCATTCCGTGGATCTTTACCGGATGCACGGGCAGCGTCGGTCAGGTGATGCCCGTCTTTCCGCACGATTCTGCATGTCTGCGATGCCTGATGCCGGAGCCACCACCGCCTGGATCAACAGAAACGTGCGACACTGCCGGTGTGCTCGGTCCGGCGGTGAATGTCGTCGCCTCATTCCAGGCAGCTTTGGCGTTAAAAATCCTCACCGGACACGGGCACGAGGTGGATCGAAAGCTCACAATCATCGACGTCTGGACCGGCTCGTTTCGTCAGGTCGATGTCAGCAAACTACGCGCGACGTCTCAGTGCCCGGCCTGTTTTCAGGCCGAACGCCTGTGGCTGCACGGAACTCAGAAATCGTCCACAACCATTCTGTGCGGTCGAAACGCCGTGCAGGTCACGCCGGCGGAGAAACTGACACTCTCGCTGACGGATGTCGCGCAGCGTCTCCAGGCGTCCGGAGCGGTTGTTTCTAATCCGTTTCTCGTGCGGGTGCAAGTTTCTGAATCGTACGGTGAACATCCCATCGAAATGACCATTTTTCCCGATGGTCGAGCTATCATTCGCGGGACAGAAGACCCGGCGTTGGCCAGAACACTTTATTCGCGTTACATCGGCACTTGAAATACGGTGTTTTGGAAATGGTGTCTGGAACTCTCCGGCATCAGGTCTTTCCGGTGTATTCTGGTGCCTCCCAAGTTCCAGACGCCTTTTTCAATACACGTTTATGTTTCAGCAACTCCGACATTTTCTGGAACTCATCCGCTTCAGCCACACAGTCTTCGCATTGCCATTTGCGATGCTGTCGGCTGTCATTGCCTGGTCCACGCCGGGAAGCGAATTTCGCTGGCGAGACCTGCTGGGAATTCTGGTGTGCATGGTGACCGCGAGATCTGCGGCGATGGCGTTCAATCGACTGGTCGATCGCGACATTGACGCGGACAATCCTCGCACCGCAAAACGTCATCTGCCCGCCGGTTTGCTGTCCATCAGCGCGGTGATCACTTTCACGATCGTGATGAGTCTGGCGTTTGTGGCCGCCACCGCCATTTTTCTGCCAAAGCAACTGCCGATGATCCTTGCCGTTCCCGTGCTGCTCTTTCTGCTCGGATATTCATTGGCAAAACGCTGGACCAGCCTCTGCCATTATTGGCTCTCAGCGGCATTGATGATGTCGCCGATCGCCGCCTGGATTGCCGTGCGAGATGAATTTGCTCTCATCCCGGCATTGTTGGGGGGTGTGATTTTTTTCTGGGTGGGAGGCTTTGACATCATCTATGCCTGCCAGGATGCGACATTTGATCGCGAACGCAACCTGAACAGCATCCCCGCACGGTTTGGTGTTCGCTCAGCTTTGCGAATCGCATTGCTCAGTCATCTCATCACGATTGCGATGCTGCTTTTGCTTTGGAAAATGGCCGGACTGGGACTCGTTTTCCTGATCGGAGTCATCGCCATCGCTGGTTTACTGTTGTATGAGCACTGGCTGGTCCGCCCGGATGACCTGAATCGAATCAACATCGCCTTTTTCAATGTCAACGCCGTCATCAGTTTCGGGATTCTGATCCTGGGATGCCTCGATGTCTGGGTGTTTTGATTTCACTTGAAAGCAAAGTCACAACCATGTCTCTGTCAATCAATGATTCCCGGGTTCGTGCTGTCGCTGACAAAGTCCTGGCGGGTGAGCGTCTCAGTTTTGACGACGGCGTGCTGCTGGATGAGCGAGCAGACCTGCATGTCCTGGGCCAGCTTGCAAATTCTGTCCGCGAACGCAAGAACGGCAACTTTGC
>JAYTAK010000747.1:0-7998 GCA_043737515.1 Candidatus Kuenenia sp.
CGAACTGTATCTGGGCATCGTCGTCGATCGTGAAGTGGGCGGCCCGGTGCTGATCATGTCATCAGAAGGCGGCATGGAAATCGAAGAAGTCGCAAAACACTCCCCTGAAAAGATCCTGTCCGAGCCATTCGATGCGATCGCCGGTCTGTACCCGTATCAGGCGCGCAAGCTGGCATACGCTCTGGGACTGGACCCCACTGCGGTTCGCAGCGCGGAAAAATTCCTGCCGCAGATCTGTCGCTTCTTTGTGACTTACGATTGCAGCATGGTTGAAATCAATCCGCTCATCATCACCGAAGACAGCCAGATGATGGCTCTCGACGGCAAAGTCACGTTCGATGACAACGCCCTGTTCCGGCACAAAGACGTCGTGGCTCTGCGAGATCTCTCAGAAGAAGATCCATCCGAGGTAAAAGCCGCCGATACGGGCCTGAGCTACATCAAGCTGAATGGAAACATCGGATGCCTTGTGAACGGGGCCGGACTGGCGATGAGTACGATGGACCTGATCAAGATCCACGGCGGCGAGCCGGCAAATTTTCTGGATGTCGGGGGCGGAGCGAACGAAGACCAGGTGACGGAGGCATTCCGGATCATCCTGGCAGACAAGAACGTCAAAGCCGTGCTCGTCAACATCTTTGGCGGAATCATGAAGTGTGACGTCATCGTTTCGGCGCTGCTGAATGCGTATGAAAAGGTCGGCTTCAACGTGCCACTGGTCGTGCGACTGGAAGGCACAAATGTTGATAAGGCGCGCGAGATGCTGAAGGCCAGCGGTCGCCCCATTATCAGCGCCACTGACCTGACCGATGCGGCTCAAAAGGTCGTCAAGTCACTGGGCGTCTAGGGAGTTAAGAGGGCCTTTGAAATTTGAGATTTCAAATTTCAAATTTCAAATCAGGAATCTCAGCCTCCCTGATCTTGAATTGCCAATCTGAAGTTTCAAATCTCAAATTGTGAATCCAATCTGATGAGTATCCTTGTTTCCAAATCAACTCGCGTGATCACTCAGGGCATCACCGGAACGTCCGGTCTTTTTCACAGCCAGCAGTGCCGAATGTACGCTGCCGAGTGCCAGCCGGGTGTAGACGTCTTTGTCGGTGGTGTCACGCCCGGCAAGGGCGGCACAACGGTTGACGGCTTCGCGGTTTTCAATTCCGTGATTGAAGCCCGCGAAAAAACCGGCGCGAACACATCAATGGTCTTCGTTCCGCCGCCGTTCTGTGCAGATGCGATTCTGGAAGCGGCAGACGCAGGGATGGACCTGATCGTGGCGATCACTGAAGGCATTCCCGTGATGGATATGCTGCGTGTCCGTCGCGGCCTGGAAAACTCCAGATCACGCCTGATCGGGCCAAACTGTCCCGGCGTGATCACTCCGGGTGTCGCCAAGATCGGGATTATGCCGGGCTATATCCATACGCCGGGGACGATCGGCATCATCAGCAAGAGCGGCACGCTGACCTACGAAGCTGCATGGCAACTGGGGCGAGTTGGCCTGGGACAAAGCACCGCGATTGGTATCGGCGGTGATCCGATCAACGGTACAGATTACATCGATCTGCTGGAGATGTTTCAGAAAGATCCTGGCACCGAAGGGATTTTGATGATCGGTGAAATCGGCGGCAATGCGGAACAACTGGCAGCGGCATACATCAAGTCGCATGTGAAGAAACCCGTCGCCGGATTCATCGCCGGTCAGACTGCTCCTCCTGGAAAACGCATGGGCCACGCCGGTGCGATCATTTCCGGAGGCGGCGGCGGTGCTGCGGAGAAGATGGAAGCGCTGCGAGCCGTCGGAGTCATCGTCTCCGCCAGCCCCGGCGGCATGGGCGAAGCGATGAAGCAGGCGTTGAAGAAATAAATGCGATTCCTGTACCTTGGACATTCATGTCCGAGTCCAGTGCGATTTCGTACCTTGGACATTCATGTCCGAGTCCTCGCCAGAAACCACCCAACGGCGCACACATCGCTCGTGTTACAACGACACTGACTTCATTGGCATTTCCTGTCAAACCGACGGACAAGAATGTCCATCGTACATGAGTGCTCATCGTTTTCGTCCACGTTTTGCTTTCTTCGCGGCACCCTTCGGTTTCTTTCCGCCGCGATGATTGGCTGGCTGTTCAGATCCTCGCTGTTTCCTGCCTGCCGGATGCACGGCGTGACGATGTTCACTGCTGGGGGCCGGGCGGGCCTTCTTCTTGCTGCTGCCCGGTGAAGAATCGGCGACGCGCAGATCGAGTTGCCGTCGATCAATATCGACCGCCGCCACGACCACGCGGATCGGATCACCCAGTCGAAACTCACGATGCGTGCGACTTCCCGTTAGTCTGCGAGTCGCCTGATCGAAGACATAAAAGTCATCACTGAGCGAACTCAGAGAAATCATGCCTTCGGCCGGAATCACCACACCCTGACAGAACATGCCGAAGCTTTCGACGCCAGTGATGACGGAGTCCATCTCTTCGCCGATGCGTTCGGACATATACCGCAGCATCTTGATGCGGATCAATTCGCGTTCTGCTTTTTCGGCACGACGTTCTGTGATCGAGCAATGCTTGCCAAGCTGGATCAGCTCCGGAATGGGCTGCGGCGAAGGTGACCGTTTGGCGGCGATCTGGCCGATCAGTCGATGTACGGTCAGGTCCGGATAACGTCGAATCGGACTGGTGAAGTGGCAGTAGTCTGCTTCCGCCAGAGCATAATGCCCCGTGTCATCGGGTGAATACACGGCTTGCTGCATGCTTCGCAGCAACGCGAAATTGACCGCTCGCGATTCCGGCTTGCCTTCGACGCTGCGAATCAGCTCCTGAATCTCTGTTCGATCCTGCGTCTTCTTCAGTGTCAGCCCAAGGCCCTGACAGAACTGCTGGAAGTTTCGCATCTTGACTTCATCGGGATCTCCGTGTGTACGCCGCAGAAAGGGCAATCCGCGACTGTCCAGCAGCCCGGCAACAGCGACATTCGCTGCCAGCATGAATTCTTCAATGATCTCATGGCTTTCGTCGTGATGCCGCTGATGAGCACCTGCGACGGCACCGTCTTTGTCAAAATCGATGGCGACCTCCGGGATACCCATCTGCAAAGCACCGCGAGCAAACCGACGACGACGCAGCAGCATCGCCAGTTCAAACATATCCTGCATCAGTTTGCGGACCTCCGGCGTGACGTTCGCAAATACTTTCTTCGGATTGTTCAGAATCGGCATCACTTCTTCGTAGGCGAATCGCCGAGTGACTTTGATCGCGGAATTTGCGACATCAGAGCCGACCACAGTCCCGGTTTCATCAAATTCGATGAACGCCGTCTTTGTAAATCGCACCTGGTCCTGCTGCAGACTCGCCAAACCGTTGCTGATCAGTTCCGGCAGCATGGGAATCACATGGCCCGGCAGATAAACGCTGGTTCCGCGTTTCTCGGCTTCTTCGTCCAGCTTGCTTCCCGGCGGCACGAAGTGCGCCACATCCGCAATATGAACGGCCAGATGCCAGTGCCCGTCTTTCGATCGCGACAGGGAAATTGCGTCGTCAAAATCACGAGCATCAACAGGGTCGATGGTAATGATCGTTTCACCGGTCAGATCCGTTCTCCCTTTGAGATTGGTGTCATCAAAGGCATCCGCCTGACGACGAGCGTCATCATGCACGGCTTCCGGGAATTCATAGGGCAATCCCATGCTGTGAATGACTGTCATGGTATCGATTCCGGGATCGCCACGATGTCCCAGAACCTCCGTGAGTACTGCTTCGCCCGCTCGATTCGGAGATGGAAACCGCAACATCTCAATCACAACTTTATCGTCCGGCTTCGCACCCTTCGCGCCGGGATCTCCGACGTGAACAGCGGCTCCGAAGACAGTTCCATCGACACGTACAAAGCCCTGACCGCCGGATTCGAAATAGCTTCCGACAAAGACACTGGTGGCACGATCGACAACTTTTTCAATCACGCCGCAGCGCTGGCCGCTGGTGCGACGTTTCTCCGTCAGCCTGACCAGCACATCGTCGCCCGATTGAGCGTCGCGAACGTCGCGAGCCGAGATATAGATGTCGGCTTCTTTCGGGTCTTTCAGATCTTTCGATCGTTCGGACGGGATCACGAATGCGGCACCACTGCTGATCTTTCGCAGCACGCCTGACACCAGTCCGGAGGAGCCCCGTGGTCGCAGCCGACCTTGTTTGTCCTGTCGCAGTTTTCCTGCTTCAATCAGATTGGCCAGTGAATCGCGAAAATCGCGGAGTGCTTTCTTTTTGACGTCCAGTGATCTGGCAAGAATGGCCTGAGTCACCGGTCGATAATCGACGGCGTTGACTGTGGCCAGAATCTGTTCTTCAAATGACGTTTGTTGAGCGTCGCTCATATTTTTCCTTGTGCCCTGCCACGGCAGGTGCTGATGCAAAATCGGGAAATGGCAGAGCAACGATTGAGTCAAAAGACGCGGTCACAACTTTGTGAACCGCAGATCCCGATTTTGCGATGTTGCTCGCAATACTGTTGGGGAGAGAGTATTAGCCGAGGACAGAAACAAGTCCAGCATCTCGGCGGTTACCGTCGCTCAGAATCGTCAGATCGAAGGGCAAAAATCCCATTGTTCGACGATGCGTTCTGTTCACCCATGCGGCGTAAAATCCGCCTGTCGCGGGCTCATGACTACGACGAGCAACAAGCAACAGGATGCAGAACGTGCGAAAACTCTCTGCCGGGTTTGACACTCCCGCTCGGGAATGGTTCACGGAATAATGTCAGTTCTTCTTTCGCCGCAGGCGTTCACTGGCTTGATTGAGGACTTCCAATTCCTCAGCCGACAGGTTTTCGCGGCCCTCGCGACTGATCTTGATCAATAGTTCGTCAATTCGATCCTGCTCGACGGATGGAGGGGACGACGCGGCTTTTCCTTGTGGCGTAACGGGATTCCGGGGCGGCGAATGCAGCTTCAGATTCGGATTGCGGCGAAACGTCTTTCGCCAGTCGAATTTCTGCATCGAATCCAACAGTGGAGTCAGTCGCAGTCGCTGGTTCCAGTACACAAATCCAAACGCCAAACCGCCGAGATGCGCTGCATGGGCGATGCCGGTGTGAACCTGATCCCCTGCCAGCGTCAACAGTAATGGATGCAGATCGAAGGCCACATAAAGCAGCACTAACCACCGCATTTCCAGCGGAAAGAAGTACCAGATGCGAATTGTATGATACGGATAATGGCAGGCGTACAGCATCAGCACGCCCATCACGGCACCCGACGCACCGATGGCCGGTACGGATTCTCCCGTCCACAAATCCAGCCCCACATAGGCCAGTCCGGAAAGTATGGCTGCTGAAAGATAGAACAGCAGAAACTCCCGCTCGCCGTACATGTATTCCAGTGCGATTCCGAACCAGATCAAGCCGGCCATGTTGAGCAGAATATGCCACGGGCTGCTACGATCATGACAGAAAGCACTCGTCAGGATTCGCCAGACCTGCCCCTGCTTGATCTTATTCGTGTCCAGTTCCAGCCATTGCTGTACGATCGAAACGCGCGACGACATCGCCACTGCATCGACAAGATATTCGTGATAATCTCGCTCAGCTTCTCGCCGCAAGTCCGCGTCTTCTTCGTCTTCGCTGGCGTTTTTCTCATCGGTTTCCGATGGGGCGGCGTCAGTTTCTGAGTCAGCCGCACCGGTTTCCGTTGAATCAACATCATTTTTCTTAACCGCCTCTTTGTCAGATTTTCGATGACTCTCGACCCATGCTTCGACATAGTCGTATTTCTGGTTGATGCCGTACGGATTCTGGCTCAATTCTTCAACTGTGGGTGGGCGTGAGAATATGATCTGCGCGATGAAGACGCCAATATTGATGAACACAATCGCCTTGCAGACGGGTGGCCAACTTCCAGGACCGGAACCCCAGCCACCGGAAGACTCGCGGAAATAGTTTCGATCATAGATTCCCATTGAGTGCCTCCGGATATTCTACGGAAACCAGATACAAGCCCTGCGGCATGGCCGTCATTCCTGCCTGTGCACGATCCATGCTGCGGATCACTTCGCTCAGCGATTCCGGAGACTGTTTGCCAAGTCCGATTTCCATCAGTGTTCCCACAATGGCACGCACCATATTGTAGAGAAAGCCGTCCGCCATCACTTCGAACACAATCAGCGGCATCTCAGGCTGATCATGCCGCCCACCGTGAATTGGAATCCAGGCGTGCGGTGATGTCCAGGGCAACCAGCAGGAAATTCGCTGGACGCTCACATCCATGATCGTGCGCACACTGGTGGATTTGTTCGGAAAGTGCTTTTCAAAGCAGCGGAAGTCATGTGTCCCCAGCAGAAAATTCGCGGCTTCGGCCATGAGCTTTACATCAAGCTGATTCTGAGACCGGTGGACGTAGTGTTTCAGAAACGGCGGACAGACATCGCCATCATGGATTACATATCGATACCGCTTACGAATCGCGGAATACGTCGCATGGAATGATTTCGAAACTTCTTTTGCGGAAACGATAACAATGTCTTCCGGCAGAAATGTTTGCAGTCCGCGGCGGATATTGGCAATCGGAATACTGCTGTTCGTTGGAAAATTGGCGACCTGTCCCAGCGCATGAACTCCGGAATCCGTCCGTCCGGCACAGTACACGCGCTGACGATCTCCGGTGAGTCGTTCGACGGCGTTTTCGACGCATTCCTGGACAGACAATCCATTCGGTTGCACCTGCCAGCCTCGATACTCTGTCCCGTCGTAGGCAATCGTGAGCATGATGTTCCGACGCGCCCATGCGAACCGTTCGCCCTTGATCGGCGCGTCGTCAATGTCGTCGTCAGGAATAGTGGAGTCGTCGTGCGTCATGTGTCCGCAGCAAATGTAGGATGGACATTCATGTCCGTCGGATGGCGACGCAATGTCATTAAAGTGAAAGTTACATATTCCGAAGTTTTGCGACGACGGGCCGTCTGCTGGCGAGTTCTCTCGGACATGAATGTCCAAGCTACAGGATTCGAAGCAAACGGCTGTTCAGGGGGAAAATTAAAAAAGCCCGGCATGAGAATGCCGGGCCAGAATTTGCCTCACGCACAACTGGGACATGGCTTCATCCAAGTTCGCTGCGAACACGTTCCAGCAGTGCCTTGGTGGCCTTGACGCCAGCGTACTCATCCAGCTTGCTGCCTTCGTATTCAATTCCCACGAAGCCAGAATATCCAGCGTCGAGGACAATCTTCATCATTTTGAAATAGTCCGTATGAGTCTCATTGCCCAGGTCATCGAAGTCATGCGACTTGGCGCTGACGGCTTTCGCAAACGGCATCAGTTCGGTCACGCCTTTATAGCGATCGTATTCCTCTTCATTGCTGACTTTGAAATTCCCGAAGTCCGGCAAGGTTCCGCAGTTCTTCAGATCGACCTGTTTCATCACCCCGGCCAGCCATGCGCCGTTGGACGACAAACCGCCATGGTTTTCCACAATCACATTCAACCCATGCGTCGCTCCGAACTCTGACAAAGCACGCAGCCCGTCTGCCGCGCGGTACATCTGGTCTTCGTAGCTTCCGCTGCTGCCCGCGTTTACGCGGATCGAGTGGCATCCCAGCTCCTTGGCCGCCTCAACCCACTTGAAATGATTCTCAACGGCTTCCACGCGCTTCTTGAGATTCGCATCGCCCAACTGACCTTCACCGTCAATCATGATCAGCAACTGTTTGACGCCAAGGTCCCCGGCCCGTTTGTTGAGTTCGGCGAGGTAAGCCTTGTCGCTGGCTTTGTCCTTAAAGAACTGGTTGACATACTCAACGGCCGAGATCCCGAATTCTTCTTTGGCAATCTTTGAAAAGTCCAGATGATCCACCTTCTTGTCAAAGAGCGCCCGATGGAGTGACCACTCTGCGATGGAAATCTCAAACTTTGCCGCCGGACGGAAAAAGCCTGCTGAGGCCATTGAACCTGCGGTTGCTGCGGCGGCAACTGCTGCGGATGCCGCAAGGAATGATCGACGTGACAATGGACTGTTCATGC
>JAYTAK010000748.1:0-3500 GCA_043737515.1 Candidatus Kuenenia sp.
GCCAATCAATGTGGCGATTGTGCTTGACCGGTCAGGCTCAATGCAGGGTGAAAAAATTCAGCGAGCGCGTGAAGCGGCGATCGGGGCGCTGGACCTGCTCGGTGCCAACGACATCGTATCAATCATCGCGTACGACTCGGACGTCAACGTGCTGGTGCCTGCGACGAAGCTGACCGACAGGGAGCAGGTCGCCAATATCATTCGTGCGATTCAGCCCGGTGGTAACACGGCACTCTTCGGTGGCGTGAGCAAAGGGGCGGCTGAAGTTCGCAAGTTCATGGACGACAAGCACGTCAATCGCATCATTCTGCTGTCAGACGGACTGGCCAACGTGGGACCGTCGTCTCCGGGTGAACTTGGCGACCTCGGCACGTCGATGAAGAAGGAGAATATCAGCGTCTCGACACTGGGACTTGGGTTAGGATACAACGAAGACCTGATGGTGGCACTTGCCGGCAAAAGCGGCGGCAATCATCAGTTCATTGAAAATGCCTCAGAACTGGCGGGGATCTTCCGTCGTGAATTCGATGACGTGCTGTCGGTGGTCGCTCAGTCCGTGGATGTGAAGATTGAAATTCCGGAAGGCATTCGGCCTGTGCGCGTGCTGGGCAATGCAGCGGACATCAATGGCCAATCCGTAATCACTCGGCTGTCGCAGGTTTACAGTGATCAGCAGAAGTATGTCGTGGTGGAAGTGGAAGTCCCGGCGGATCTGGCTCATGCGGCGGTTGATGCCAGCGGGGCGGAAATCGCAAAGTTGTCGCATTTGGCGACGGTGAGTGTTTCGTATGTCAACATGATGAGCGAGAGGACGGAAACACTTTCAAGTGAGGTCTCGGTGTCATTCAGCAGTTCGGACGAGAAAGTAAAATCCAGCGTCAACAATGCGGTGATGGCGGATGTCGTCGCCCTTGTCGCCAGCGAACAGAACAAGCTGGCCACGGAATTCCTTGACCGCGGCGACCTCGAACGCTGTCGCAGAAGTCTTGAAGAGAATGCCGTGTTTCTCAACAACAACGCGGACATGTATAAGGCTCCAGCTCTGAAGGCCCTGGCGGATTCAAATCTTGACCAACTGGAACGACTGAAAGCGGCGGATTCAAAGGACGCACCAGCGGCTCTCAGCGCTCGAAAGTCAATGCGCGGCTATCAGAACGAATCCGATTCGCAGCAGTCGAAACCGGCAAAACCGTAATCGTACGTAGCTCAGTCGCTCCGCCGACTGAGATTCATGGGATACAACGTAGAAATGCTATTGCATGCGGCTTACGGCTTCGACTGTGTGGTGTTGTTTTCGCACGTACGTGGACAGGAATGCGAGTCGGCGGAGCGACGTCGCCTACGTATCTCCGCCGACTGAGATTCATGGGATACAACGTGGATATGCTATCGCAAGCGGCTTACGGCTTCGATTGTGTGGCGTTGTTTTCGCACGTACGTGGACAGGAGCGCGAGTCGGCGGAGCGACGTCGCCTACGTAGCTCAGTCGCTCCGCCGACTGAGATTCATGGGATATAACGTGGAAATGCTATCGCATGCGGCTTACCGCTTCGATTGTGTGGCGTTGTTTTCGCACAAGCGGGCATCGGAGTGCGAGTCGGCGGAGCGACGTCGCCTACGTAGCTCAGTCGCTCCGCCGACTGAGATTCCGTCATACAACGTCGTGATGGCTTCGACAGCGGCTTATGGCGACCGCCATGCAGCATCGACGGCGTTCGGCAATTGTTGCCGAAGCGTGCCCGTTCAATCGTCACATGAGTTCAGCACAACGCGGGTGCCCCAGATTACGCAATCGTTGAAGGTTCGTTTCATCTGTAGAAACGTGCCGTCCGAAAAAATGGTCAGCGGACAAATGGATGCGTAACTCAATCGCCGCGAGCATTCCTTGCCGACGCGATGTTGAAGTTGCAAATCTGTTTATCAGCGGTCGTCAATTCCAGCCATTTGACCTAACAGCATTCGATGTCACCATGAAACTCGCTTGGCATTTCAACAGGGTGAATCCTCGCTTCAAGAATCGCGAAGCCACGCAGGGGGAATTCTTCACGAACGACACCGAGTTGCGAGGATTTGTCCGAGAAGCCGTCCAGAATTCCTTGGATGCGAAGCGTGCTCGAGTCAAAGGTCCGGTGCGAGTTCGGATCTTCATTTCCGGAGAGAAAGCAGCACTTCCTCCAGAGAAATCTGCCCGCTATTTTCAGGACGGCTGGAATCACTTTCGCGCCCACGACAGCGGATTGCGAGATGCTCCCGCAGCCAATGATGCCTGCCGTTTCATTGCCTATGAAGACAGTGGCACAACCGGACTAACCGGGGACGTCCATCAGTATCATGAAGTTCCGGGAGTCCGAAATCCGTTCTATTACTTCTTCCGCGCTGAGGGGCAGTCGAACAAGACCGACGGAGGACGCGGACGATGGGGACTCGGCAAATTCGTTTTTCCTCGCAGCAGCCGACTCCGATGTTTCTTTGGGATCACGGTACGACATGACGACAAAAAGAGAATGCTCGTCGGCCAGTCAATTCTGCGTTCTCACCGCGTCGATGATAAGAGCTTTACACCGGATGGATGGTTCGGACAGCAGCCTGATCGCAACGCAGCTTCGCTTCCCGTCACGGATCAGCGATTCATTAACAAGTTTGTCGCAGACTTCCACCTGAAACGGGGCCGCGATCCGGGGCTCTCACTGGTCGTGCCGTTTTGTGATGAAAAATGGACGTCTGCCTCTGTGATTGAAGCCATCCTGCAGGACTATTTCTATCCGATTCTGCGAAACGACTTGATCGTCACGGTTGAAGATGCTGATTCGAAAACGGTGATGGACTCGCGGTCGTTGACGCAAATCGCGAACAACTGCCGGACCAGCGTTCATCAGATCGTCCGCCCGATCCTCGATCTCACGACATGGGGATTGCAACAGCAGAAAGACAACGCGCTCACTTCACTGGCCTCCGCGGAGCATCTGAGCCTGAATTCTGTTGGGAAGTCGATCAGCGGCTCCGAACTGGAATCGTTACGCCGTTTGTTTAGTGACGCAGGTCGTATTGCCGTGCGAATACCCGTGGCAATTCAGAAACAGGGCAGTGCTGCCAGGGAATCACATTTCGACGCCTTCATCGAACGTGCCGAAGGGTCGATGCAGAAACGTCCGCTGTTCATCCGCGACGGAATTGTGATTTCCGATGTGCGAACTCGGACGATTCGAGACGTCAACGCAATCGTCTCCATCAACGACGCGCCGTTGACTGCACTGCTCGGTGATGCGGAAAACCCCGCGCATACAGAATGGAATGAAGAGTCTTCTCATTTCAAAGGCAAATATCTGAACGGTGCCGCGACACTTCGTTTTGTGAAGAACTCAGTCGCTGATCTCTGCCATTCCCTGATGGAATCTGACGACGAAGAAGATCCCGTCTTGCTGTTGGATGTATTCTCATTGGGAGCCAGCGGCGGACAGACAGGACTACCCGTGAATTTCCCGTCGATGTCCAGCAAAACC
>JAYTAK010000749.1:0-7976 GCA_043737515.1 Candidatus Kuenenia sp.
GCAATTGCCGGAACGGCGCTGCGCTTGGTCCGGCCTACAGACTCTGGCAGAACGATCGTATGCAGGATGGACATTCATGTCCGTCGCACGGCCATAAAACACTGTCGAAGCGAAGTCTCATCGTGCCTTGACCGCCGTTTGACATTGCCAGGCGGCATGGCCAATACCTCGGACATGAATGTCCAGGCTACAGGAATCGCAGCGTTGGACCGAGTTGAAACCTCGCTGGAGTCTGACGCTGTTTCATAAACGCACCCTTTGGCAACGCGAGACTGTATCGACAATTCCTGTTGATGCAGCACGTGCCGACGGTGCTTGCCGCATTGTTGCTGCTGGCCTTTGAGTTCATTCTTGCGAATTCAGCTACACCAGTTTTTTCCTGCCGTTCGCGCAGAAAAAAAGGCTGTCCAGTGTTGCCACTGGACAGCCCGGGAGGATTGATCGAGGGATTACTCCCAACGATCAGCAGTGACTCCCAATCCAGCCATCCGTCCGCGAATCGGACGAACCGAGGCGTTTCGGGATAACTGGCTTCATTCAGACTTTCACGGACTTCACAGTCCGGATGATCTCTGCAGCAACCTTGTATGGATCGGCGTTGGAGGCAGGACGACGGTCTTCCAGCCAGCCCTTCCAGCCATTCTGGACGGTCGCGATCGGAATACGGATCGAAGCACCGCGATCGGACACGCCGAAGCTGAACTTGTCGATCGTCTGCGTTTCATGTTTACCGGTCAAACGCAGGTGATTGTCCGCACCGTAAACCGCGATGTGTTCTTTAATACGTGGTATGAACGCATTGCAGATCTTTTCGTAGGTTTCCTGCTTGCCACACGTACGCAGCGCGGTATTTGAGAAGTTGGCGTGCATTCCGGAACCGTTCCAATCGGTATCGCCCAGTGGTTTGCAGTGCCAGTTGATGGAGAGGTTGTACTTCTCGGCAGTGCGTTCCAGCAGATACCGGGCAAGCCAGACTTCGTCCCCTGCGCGTTTTGCGCCTTTCGCGAAGACCTGGAATTCCCACTGACCAGTGGCGACTTCGGCGTTGATGCCTTCGATATTGATGCCGGACTGGATACACAGGTCCAGATGCTCTTCGATCAGTTCACGACCGAAGGCGTTTTTCGCGCCCACCGAACAATAGTACGGTCCCTGAGGCGCCGGGTAACCGCCCACCGGGAATCCCAGCGGCAGATTTGTTTCGCGTTCCCACAGGAAGTATTCCTGTTCGAAACCAAACCAGAAATCGCCGTCATCATCTTCAATCGTGGCGCGACCATTCGATTCATGGACGGAATTATCGGCGTTCAGCACTTCCGTCATCACGAGGAAGGAATCCATCCGACCTGGGTCGGGCAGGATCGCGACCGGCTTGAGCAGGCAGTCCGAAGATCCGCCCGGAGCCTGGTTCGTGGAACTTCCATCGAAGCACCAGATCGGGCATTCTTCAAGAGTACCACCAAAATCCTTCACCACTTTTGTCTTGGCCCGCAGCCCTTGAGTGGGTTTGCTGCCGTCCAGCCAAATGTACTCCAACTTTGATTTCGACATGCTCTGACTATCCTCCAGGAAAAATCTGTAGAATCGCGGTCTTGCTGGACATTCACTGCAATTTCGTCACACGAGAAATCTGGTGATGAAATCTGGTGATGAAATCTGCTGCCCAACTTGCTTTGCTTCCCGCGATGGAAGCCACATCCTTGCAGGAACTCACCGGGTGTCGCCAGACACTGGCAACCATAAGACACTCGCCCGTTTCGTCCCCGCCAACCGAAAGATCAGGATTCGGCTGCTGTTTTACTAAGCAGTAGTGCCCCATCCCAAGGCACTTGGTGGCAAGTTTTCGTGATTCCTGCCGCCGCGATGGTTTTACGCATTCGCTGTTCCAATTGCACGCGAGTGGCTGCGACATGTGGAAAACGAGTCAGGATTTCTCAGCCGTTGGTAAGTGGAACGGGCACTGGCTAAACTCTGTGCAGTGACGAGTTTTCCACCACGAGGCACATTTGGAAATGGTGATCCTTTATTTGTTCCTGGCGATCCTGCTCATTCTGATCAACGGGTTTTTTGTTCTGGCAGAGTTTGCCGCCGTCAAAATGCGGCCTTCCAGACTCCGCGAACTGCTGGATGACGGCGTTCGCGGGGCGGTGGCGGCGAAACACGTTCAGGACAAGCTCGACGAATATTTGTCCGTCTGCCAGGTGGGAATCACGTTCACATCGATTGGACTGGGGTTCGTCGCCGAACCGTCCCTGGTCAAGCTCATCGAACCGCTGTTGATGTGGACCGGACTCTTTCCGGAAAAGAGCGATTTCACGTTTTTGACCACTCATGCCATCGCGACCGGCTTGGGATTGTTGCTTGCGAGTTATCTGCACACACTGATCGGTGAACTCATTCCAAAGTCCATGGCCATCCGGCGCACCGATCGATCAGCACTGCTGACCGCCGCACCGCTGAGAGTTGTCCGCACGCTGTTCGTCATCCCGCTCTGGGTTCTCAACGGATCGGCCAACGTGATGCTGAGGTTGATGGGACTGGGCGGATCGAAGCACCATGAAACGCACAGCGAAGACGAACTCCGCATTCTGCTGAATCAGTCTCAATCCACCGGCATGATGACCTTTCGGCGACTGCTGTTTCTGGAAAACGTCTTCGACCTTGGAGAACTCGTCGTGCGAGATGCGATGCGACCGCGTTCACAGGTGCGGTGCATGACGACACAGAATACATGGGAGGAGAATCTTCAGATCGCGCGGCGTTATCGTTTCAGTCGTTATCCGCTGCTGGATGAAGGTGCTGCGATTCCGATCGGCAGCGTGCATCTGAAGGACGTGCTGTTTGCCGGCGAACATGGCAATGATCTGAAGCCGCTGCTGCGACCGCTGCTGACGGTCACAGAGACGGCCCTGCTGGAATCTGTGCTGGCAGAAATGCAAAAGAAGCGCATCCATGCCGCCATCGTGAAAGATGCAAAAGGCACCTGGACGGGTTACCTGACGCTGGAAGATGTGATAGAAGAAATCGTCGGCACGATCCGCGATGAATTTGAAGACGAAGAGCCGATTCATCTGACTGACGCTCTGCTCGAAGATCGGGTGCATTTGCATATCGAGGCCGAGAGTACGATCGAAGCCGTGCGTATTGCTTTGTCCCGGATGAAGAGTGAATCGCTGCCGGTCGCTGCCGACCAGATTCTTCGGGCCGTTGAAGAACGAGAGCGATTGATTGAGACCTATCTTGGCCGCCATCTGGGGATGCCACATGCCCGCTTGCCAGGTTTGCAGAAAGCGATCGTGCTCGTCATTCGTTCGGAAAAAGGCATTCCGTACCGAGGCACCATCGAACGCGCTCATCTGCTGTTCGTGCTGTTAACTCCCATGGGCCAGCCGCGCGTGCATCAGCGACTCCAGGCAATCATTGCGACGCTGCTCGATGAAAGCGAATTCATCCCCGAACGCCTCCGCACCGTCCGCACCCCCGCTGAAGTCGTCGATATCCTCCGCACCGGCGAACAGGCCACGCTGGATTAGCCGAGTCATCAGCCAAACGCCGCAATACCCAATCTGGCGCGTTTCAGTGAAACCGTCTTAGTGGCAACGCCGAGTTCTTTAGCGATGTTAGCGTCGGATGCTTTGCCAAGTCGCTGGATCATCTTCTTTGTCCAGGGCTCAATGAATTGCTTCTGAAAAGGGGCAATTCCCAGCGACTCGCGTTTGCTGCGGACGTGTCGTCTGCCGCGTTTCAAAACTTTTGCGACATGTGTGTCCGCAAACTGCCCGAGCATTTTCAGTTCAGCATCCGTCCACGGTTTGCGACTTTCGGACGACTTGCCCGCCGAGTCGATTCCCAGTGACCTCCGTTTCGCGGTCACGGTTTCCGGACTCACTCCAAGGACCGCTGCGAGTCCGGCATCCGTCGTCGTTCCGAGTTTCTTGATTTCACTGGTACTCCAGACATGTCGTGCTTCCTGGAAAGAAGGTCCGAAGGCCGGAATCCCCAGTCGCATGCGTTTTGAATAAACAGTTGTCGATACAACTCCCAGTTTCTTCGCGACGTTCTGATCGGACATGGTGCCCAGCAGTTTGATTTTAGCCGCGGTCCAGTTGATTCGGCTGAATGGCCGGATTTTGTGACGTCGTCGTTCCTGACGCACAGTCGGGACATCCAGGCCGAAGAGCCGCGCTACCTCAGTGTCAGGAGTTTTCCCCAGTTTGCTGATCACTGCACGCGACAGGGGTTTCGATCCTTGCGCCACCGATACCGGTGCTTTGTGCGCACGATTGACGTTTGATTTCGGGGACATCAGGATATTCCTCGAACAAGTTGACGTTGCAGCAAGTGGCGTTGAATTTGGCTGACCCTACCGGATTCTATGTGCGTGATTTATGGGAACGTCATTCGTTCTCCCACACTCGATTTTTCCTTCAAAACCAATCGGGAGCTGCACACAGAATCCGGTAGAGTCAGGAATTTAGAATGGTAAGAAGAACAGGTCGCATGCTCTCAAGGCATTCGCAGGGATAGAAAGTATCATCAGCCAAACGACGCAATTCCCAATCTGGCGCGTTTCAGCGAAACCGTTTGAGTGGCTATGCCGAGTTCCTGGGCGACCTCGGCGTCGGTGGCTTTGCCAAGCCGCTGGATCATCTTTTTCGTCCAAGGCTCCACGAATTGCTTCTGAAAGGGGGCAATTCCCAGCGACTCGCGTTTGCTGCGGACGTGTCGTCTGCCACGCTTTGAAACTTTTGCGATATGAGTGTCCGCGCACTGCCCGAGCATTTTCAGTTCGGCTTCCGTCCACGGTCTGCGGCTTTCAGGCGACTTGCCCGCCGCCGCGATTCCAAGCGACGTCCGTTTCGAGGTCACTGCTTCCTGCTTCACGCCGAGGATCGCAGCAAGTCGGGCGTCCGACATCGTTCCCAGCTTCTTGATTTCTCCGGCGTTCCAGTCGTGACGTGTTTCCAGAAATGAAGGTCCGAATGCCGGAATCCCCAGCCGGATTCGTTTCGAAAAAACAGTTGTGGCGACAACCCCCAGCTTCTTCGCGACGTTCTTATCCGACATGGTGCCCAGCAGTTTGACCTTGTCCGGAGTCCAGTTGATGCGATTGAATGACGGGATTTTCAGACGTTGTCGCTCCTGACGCACGGTCTGGACGTCCAGGCTGAAGAGCCGCGCGACCTCTGTGTCGGCAAATTTCCCCAGCTTGCTGATCACTGCACGCGCCAGAGGTTTCGATCCTTGTGCCACCGAGACCGGTGCTGTGTGCGCACGTTCGACGTTTGATTTCCGGGCCATTACGAGATCCTTGGAACAGGTTGAAGCGATACCTGGCGGCTGTTGATTTTTTCGAATTGTACACACAACACGTCGCACACTTTCAAGTGAGACGCGAGGCCAGATCGTCAATTGTTTCCTCAACCACGGTTCGGCCTGACCATTGTGGCAGCCACGGCATGCCGCGATCAATCACGGTGTCCTGACAAATGCGGGAAAACTCTGACGAACGACCGTCTCCGGATGGGACGACGTCGGTGATTTTCAGATCAATGATGTCGGCCGCAATGGTGCGGGCAAGGTGTTCGGCTTCGAGCAATTCCGCATCCGACCAGTCTGCCAGATCCTCACCGATTTTCGACAGATCGCCGGGAAGCTGGATGTAGCCAAGTTCCACGTTGCTCGTGATCCCATCCGACCGGACAAGCAGCCGGTACAGCGGCAGTTGCAGATCGATCCATTCCTGCCTGCTGCGATGCGTCGTCTTGGGGGGCAGAGCGGATTCACTTGTTTTATAGTCGAGCACTCGAAACTGCCCGGTCTGCACATGCTTGTCGATCCTGTCTACCCGGCCAATCAGTGTGACCGGTCGTTCGTGGATATCCGTAAAGTCCGTGCATTCGTATTTCTTTTCGGTCTGGTGAATTCGCCAGCCGTCTCTGCAAGTCGCTGCCTGCCATTTGGCGAATGCCGCAAGGCGCGATTCGATCATTTTCAGTTGCACGCTGACCGTCGCCGACCGCGTGCGGCCGAATCGCCCGAGGGCTGCCTTGTGAAGTGCATCCAGCAGAAAGTCGCGGATCGCTTCATCGTCAAATGCATCGCGATACGCTGACTGACCGAACTCATTGAGGACCTCATGGATCAGGCTTCCGAAAGCCCGCGCGTCGAGTTCACGGACATCATCTTCCACAAGTCGCAGTTTCAGTTCGCGACTGAGGAAGTAACGGTACGGACAGTAGAGATAGTCCCGAAAACTGGTCACCGGAATTTCCGTCGGAGCAGGCGGCACCGACATCGGCGGCGGCACAAGAAAACCACTCTGCCGCGGCGGCGCGGCTTCGGGTTCCGTGGGAACGGGCAAGGCGGTCGCAGCGTCACTGACGGAATCCGGATCGTAAAACCGGCGGACTCGTTCGGGGAGCGATTTCGGATCGGCGGCGAACCACAATCGGCTGGGTGCCAGCGGGTTGCCTTTCACATCTGTCCGTCCGGTGATCAGGATGACGCGCCGCCGACTGTGCAACACTGACGTCAGGGCGTACGCATCGCGGGCATAGCGGCGGCGGTTGTCGGTGAGTTGCAGCCGCGTGCGAAGACTGTTCGGCATGAAGGCGTCGGCGTTGATCGATTCCGGGATTTTGCCTTCGTTGAATCCGGTCAGCACCAGCACCGGGCTGTCATCGAGCGGCAGTTCCAGCCAGCCCAGCAGCTCGACGGCCTGGTCGTTTGCTTCCGGCGGAATCGAGGTCTCACCAATCTGACGCAGCAACAACTGCAGCGCCTGACTGGCCGTGCATTCGGGCAGCACGGTGGCTGGAATTCGTCGCAGTTGTTCGTTGAGTTCCTGCAGGCGGGTCACGCAGGCGACAATGCCGCGATCCGCTTCGGAATCACTGTGCAATTCCCGATCACGGTAGATCGTGGCGAGCATGCGGACGGCTCCGTCGGTCCATTCAGACAGCGACCGCTTTTTCTCCAGTTGGTGCGTGAGCGATGCTTCGGCAGCGTCTTCCAGATCGTCGAGCGTTCTTTGCCGCGACCGTTTCTTATCCTTTGCAACCGGGGTCGCGCGACCCACGGCTGATCGAGCACTCTCCGCTTCTGTGGCACCAGGAATCAGACAGCGCAACAGGAATTCCACCGCGCGGCAGACTTCCGCCACGATGAATCGCCGAGGTGCGGTGCCCAGCAGGACGCCGGGCGTGAGCTGCAGGTGTTCGGCAAGGTATTGATCCAGTTCATTGAGCCATACATGGCGACGCATGAAGGCATCGTCGTCGCTGAGATTCTGGTTCAGGTGTTCGCTGATCCAGTCGTACACATCCGGATGGCGGACGAAGTCGGCGAGCGTAGCAAAATCCGGCGGTATCTCATCGCGGGCCGATGCCACATGCAGAGCCATTGCCGACAACAACTGAAACGGTCGCGAATCCCCCAGCAGCATGCCGATCGGCCATTGTCCGGCAATCCCGGCATCGGCCATGGCTTGCGTGAGCGTTGGAACCATCGCATCGTCCGCCACGCCAATCGTGATATCGTCGGCTCGAAATCTTCCGTCGAAACTGGCGAGTTCCACCATCGCCACCTGTGCCTGCTGCAGCGGAGAATCTGCAATGCGGGTGTTTTCCAGCGGGATGTCGAGCAGTCGCGTTTCCCACTGATCGGGACGCACGCAGCCGTATTCGTCAAAAGCATCCGCTTCGGATTCCGGCGCGTGAATGATGGTCGTGACGTGATCGGCGACCTGATCGAGCATCTGCCGGATGATGCGGTTCATATCCACCGTGCCGATGAGAATGATGTCGCTGCCGGTGCGACATTCTTTCATCTCAACGGCGACCAGTCGCGCGGCCTGGCGGTCCCACAGTTGCAGTGCGTCCATCTGCATGAGGTATTCCGACTGGATGCGGCGCAGAGCTTTCCAGCGTTCGGCTTCTTCGGAATGTCCAAGTTCGACCAGCTTCAGATGGACT
>JAYTAK010000750.1:0-7970 GCA_043737515.1 Candidatus Kuenenia sp.
AGTGTTTCGGCCGCGAAGCGGCGACAGCATGTAGCCACGGGCGTCAGCCCGTGGATGCGGAATCATTAGGGATTGTGAGTCCCGAAGGGACGACAGCACCGGTCCAACCCACCCATGCTGTCGCCCCATTCGGGGCTGTCGGTCAATCTGGTTCCGCCCGACCGTGGGTTTCACCCACGGCTACATGCTGTGGCCACTCCGTGGCCAAATCACAGTAATTGACCGCATGAGAATCCTTCACGGCGTTGCCTTTCCTGGCTCAAATGTTTTTATCGTTCACATTCCTGGGGATTGCCCCAAGCTATCACATTGTGCCGCATTGCGGCTGAATCGCAGGAATTCGGACTCAATTCTAAAGGTGCTGATCATGCTATCTTTTCTTCCTGGAATCCATCACGGCGTTGCGGCATCGGGCGCGGTCACTGCCATAATTGCATTTCTTGCCGTCGCTTTTTCGGCAGCCTCCACTTGCCTCGCAGGCGCGCCGGACGGTTATGAAGCGGCCGATTCTATTACTCAACAATGGCAGATTACTCATCAGGATTCACGTCTCAAGGCCGCTGGATCGGTTTCGCTCTCTGGCAAACCGGGAGACCGCTTTCTGTTGCTGAAAGCGCCGGCGATCCTGACGCGATTCACCGGAGAGGGACTGCGACTCACCAAGCAGGAAGTGCCTGGAGAAGGCCTGTGTTACATCATCAACATTCCACTCGCTCAAGAGGCCACCCCGGATGCCGGTCCGGTCGAGGCGGCCACTTACAAGGCCGAGTACGAGTATCTACTGGAGGCGATCAAGCCGCTGGAAAGCTTGCCCGTCCTGACTGGAACGGCCGCCGTTCAGGAGATCAGTCTCAGTTACGATGAAGCGGGATGGGAAGTCGCTGGAACAACAGCCATGCGAGTCGAACACGCTGACGCCGCCGGCGAAATGACTCAGGCCAAAGTTCTGCTCGGTCCCGGACCAGCCAGCCTCGTGCTCAAACCGAAGTCCCGTGACGTGGCTCAGGAAAAGACGCAGTTCTTTGTCGAAAGCTCGAACCTCTTCCTCCCTGGTCCGGGAGTCGTTGACGGTCGACATCGCCTCAACATCCGAACGTCACAGGGGCAGGTGAACGTGCTCAACGTGCTTGTTCCGAAAGGACTGACCGTGAGTGCCGTCTCGGGGCCAGTCGGTTCCTGGCAGTTCGACGCTGACAGCGGAGGCCTGAAACTGGAGATCGAACCAGCTCAGTCGCAGGCTTTTGATGTGATCATTGAAACACAGCGTGGTCTGGAACCGCTGCCGACGGACGTCAATCTGGCTCCGCTGCGTGTGGTCGATGCCAATGGAGAAGTCGGGCTGCTGGCCGTTGCATTCGGCCCTGAAGCCCGTCCGGAAAAGGTGGAACCAACGATCATGACGACCGTCAATCCGGGAGACTTCGACGCCAGCCTGATCACCAATCCGCAAGCCACATTGCACTGCGTTTATCGCTATGGCACTGACGGCGGAGAGCTGGCCGTGCGAGTCGCGCCGGTCGCTTCGGAAGTTCGAGTCATCAGCAAACAGGTGTTGTCTCTGGGAGATGAACGAGTCGTCCTTGCTGCAAACTTCGCCGTCGATATTTCCCGGGCTGGTTTGTTTCAACTGAGTTTCCCATTGCCCGACGGCCTTGAAGTCGAGTCGCTGACCGGTGCCGCTTTACACCACTGGGCGGAAGTCAGTGAAGAAGGCAAGCGTAAAATTGTCCTGCATCTGAACGGAAAGACGATCGGCGCACAAGGTTTCTCATTGACGTTGTCAGGCACAGCGCCGACAGACATCGGCCAGTGGGAAATACCCCGTTTCGAATTGAATGAGGCGGCACGTCAAACTGGTGAGATGGTCGTCCGGCCTACGACAGGGATACGCCTGAGAACCGTCTCACGTCAAAACGTCTCCGAAACCGACCCACGTGCTCTGGGAGGAAATGGTCAGGGCGCTCTGGCGTTTCGACTCCTTCAGCGCGACTGGAATCTGGTGCTTGGTATTGAAAAACTTGACCCATGGGTGACAGGCCAGGTGCTGCACGAGATCACGTTGCGGGAAGGTCAAACGCGATCGGCCGTGATCGCGAACTTCAATGTACAGAATGCATCGATTGGTTCCCTGCGTGTGATCCTGCCAATGTCGAACGAAGACGAAATCAAGACCCTTCGAGCCAATGGCAGCACGGTCAGCGATATGGTCAGAACGGCACCAGATTCAAACATCTGGGAAGTTCAGTTCAAACGCCGTATCGTCGGAAAACTGCAGTTTCGAATCGAATATGAACGGCGTGGTGATCGCGAGAACGAAGATGAATCCCTGAGCCCGATCGGATTCCCTCAGGCTCGTCAGATCTCGTATTACTTCGGGGTCCGCGCGGGCGGTCGACTGGAGCTGGACCACGAAGCCCTCACGCAGGGATGGCAGCGGATCGACTGGAACACAGTGCCTCAGCCTCTGCGGGAAGCCGAGAACCGAAGCGCTCCGGCACTGGCGTTTCGCGCCGTCGATCCTGCCAGCGCTCTCAAGGTGCATGCCAAACGCCATTCACTTGCAGACGCTCTCAAGCTCCGTGTGGCCAAAGGATCTTTGACCACCGTCCTGTCGCCGACGGGCGATCAACTGACGTCAGTCGATGTCGTCATGGAGGTCATTCAGCGCAGCAGCCTGAGCGTTGGTCTTCCGGAGGGCGGTGAGTTATTCAGCATCTTCGTCAATGGCGAGAGTGTGAACTCGATTCGTCAGGGCGGCGCTGTGAATGCCTGGCAGTTCTACATCCTTCCCGGCATCGACGATCGGACAGCGCATGTGCGCTTTGTCTATTCGGTCGCCGGTGATCGGTTACGTAACCTGAAGCTCAGCAGCCCCCAGTTGAATGTGCCCCTGGAGAACATCGAGTGGAACGTCATCGCTCCGAAGGGATTCGAGTTAAGCGACAGCGATGGCAACCTGGAACTGATCAAGCACACGAATCAGAAGAATTATGACCGCGACTCGTACCTGTCAAGAGCGAGCGGAAAAAGACAGGTCCAGGCACAGCAGGCGACTCAACTGCTGGAGCAGGCCAATCAACTGCTCCAGGCCGGCGAACAGAGCAAGGCCCGCTGGGCACTGAACAGTGTCGCCAATCAGTACGCACTCGACGCCGCTTCCAACGAAGATGCGCGTGTCCAGTTGGAGAATCTTCAAACCCAACAGGCCATTGTGGGTCTCAACACGCGACGTCAGCGTCTGTACCTCGACAACAGCAGAGATGACGCTGACCTGATCGACAATGAACAGCTTCGCCAGGCAGCGTCCGAAAACCCGGTGCTGCAACAGGACCAGTTGAACTTCCGCCCTCAGGAACTCAGTCAACTGCTCCGAGGAAACACGACTGAGGACAACGCGGTCCTGCAGCAGATCGCGGGGCGGCTGGTGCAGCATCAGCACACCACCGAACCTGCTCCGCAGGCCATTATTATCAGCCTGCCGGAAGAAGGCGATGTCTATACATTCGGCCGCAGCGTCCAGGTTGCCGAGAACGCACCGCTGGAGCTTGAGCTGGATTTCGGCTCGAAGCGTAAGCTTCATCTGTGGCAAACGGCGCTTGTACTTTCTTTGCTCGTCGGCATCGGGGCAGCCCTGGCATTTGTCACATCGAGAGACACGCAAACCGGACGCTAAGGAACAGTCCTGAAACAGTCTCCTCAAACAGGAAGTAGCGACGAGCGGCTGGGCGTCAGCCCTCCGTGTGTTTTTCGGTTCATCGACATATTAAGTGCGCGAGTGATGTCGATGGCCAGCATGTTTATGTGAAGGATGTCGTTGTGAATTGTGTGCTTTACCGCGAAGCGGTTCGAAAGGATTCCTCCCCGTTGGGTCGGGTTAAACCAGTAACTCAACAACCCGCTAACGCATTCCGGCTGATTTCAGACAAATCACGGTGTCGGCAAAACTTTCGCGAAAGTTCGAGTTTTTGCGGTTCCCGCTGGAAATTCGCGTCCCGATTGTCCCAGCAGAGGGTAGAAGTCGTGCTGGCGGAATCTATTCGTCCGCGGTTTTTGAGGCATGTGCTGAACTGCGACACCCGTTGCAGGGGGCTGGCGTGTGAATTGGACTCACATATTTCGAATCTTTGAATCAACTCGGGGCAATCGATCTTCCGCAGCCTTGAGAAGATTTGTCCATGCGCTGCAGACGCTGTTTCCCGCACAGTCCGGTGGACGCAGGCCGAAGAGCAGGGCGTGTGGCCAGGCGGAGAGACTCGAAGTTCGCCAGGTGCTGAGCGTCGCGAACCTGCCAGTCGTGATGAACAGGGCGGCGGTCGGGGAGCCAGAGCCTCTGCCATCCGGTTTCGACGTGCCAACTCCTGAGCAGGCAGCGGCTGTGGGTGCCGTGGACGAGGCAGATCCTGTTGCGGATGGTAAATTCAGTTCTCAGTTACCGCTCGAATTTCGTGTACAAGTGGCATCGACGTCGAATTCGGCAGGCCGTTCGTTGGCAGTTCTGGATTCATTTTTCGAAGTGAACACGTCCAGAAATCTTTCGAGTACATCGGTTGCTGTTCCGACGACGCCATCGACGATCGTCGTCAATACCTCAGCGTCCAGCGATCCCCTGACTTCATCTATTGATGCAGTCTTTCACGACAGCGGCACTATTCTTGACAGTCCATTGCCTTCATCCGTCATCGACGAGTCTGATTCCTCTTCCCCTGCTTCGACCTTGCTGCCGGTCCCGGAAGTCCTGACGCCAGCACCGAACGATCCGATTCCTGTGATGGCTGCGTCGGGGCTTCAAAACGTCGTGCCTGTTGTGCAAAACGCTGCACGCAGTTTGCCAGCGACAGATTCTGTTTCAGTCTTCGTGATCCCGGTTGCAGAAAACTCGGCATCGGTTTCAGTCAGTTCGACGGCGTCGCCGTCGAGCGGTTGGAATTGGCAAACTTCGTCGCCGTCTGAGTTCGCGGCTCGAACGCTGCAAACAGCAACCGTCGCGACACGGCAATCGCAGACTGGACCTGCATCAGCCGCGCGAAGTGTCGGTCGTCAGTCGATCGTTTCTTCCAATGGCAACGCGGATCATGGCTGGCTGGCAGCGCTGACAGAACTCAATTGGTTCTCCACAGACGACGATCGATCGACGCCGGGGATGTCGTCGTCAACGGGTGGCGCTGACACGCTTCCGGTCGCTGTGCCGCTCGTCAGTGACAGCGTTGATCAGCAACTGTCGCCGCAGAATCTGACCATCACGGCTCAGACGAAAGTCAAACCGTTCCGCGATGGACAGCGTCAGAATTCCACATCGACGAAGTTGGTTGAAGTCGCTCATCAGCACGATTCGCTTCCGGATCTGATTGATTCAGAAGACGTTCCCCGCGCCCTGAAATATGTCGTCCTGCCGCGTGGACCGCCTCGCAAACAACCGGACACCGTGCTGCGAATCATGGATTCGGACGCTGAGGCGCATGTGCTGCAGCGGCTGAGATACAGCATGGCCCCGAGAGGACCGTCAACGGTGACTGTGGAAATGCAGTCACCTGAAAAACGTTCTTTTTCGGGGCCGAGAGTGAGCCCTGTAGAAAGTCTTTCTGTGCAACTTGTCTGCTGATCTGAATCAGCGATGTGTCATCTGAAATTCGTCGCAGGGTAAAGCTCGGCTCCCAGTCTTATTTTGGAGCCGTTGCATGTCTCAGAAGTCCGAGGACTCCCGGATTCGGAGTCTTGTTCAATATCATTATCAGCGAAACAGACACCTTTCGGTTCTCCACGATCCGGAAGATCTGTTTCAGGACGCATGGATCGATTTGAAGCAGACGCAGGCCGAAAATGGCGTTGATGTTCAGGACGCAATCTGTCCTGATCGTAGAATGCGGCAGGCAGTGGGACGAGCAGCCGAACGAGCGTTCGGGAAGCTGCGAAAACGCTGTCAGCGCGGAACTGCATCTGAAGTGTCTCTGGGGTTTGAACCGGAGGATTGTGTTCCGGACAGTGGACTTGTCATGGATCTGAAACAGCAGATTGAAGCATTGCCCGTTGAAGAACGACTGGTGATTGAGATGCTGCGATCGGGTTATGAAGGGTCCGAGATCGCTGAACAACTGAGTCTATCGCCTCAGACTGTGACGCGACGGAAACAGAAAGCACTTGAAAAACTGCGACAAACTCTGGGTGATCAACAATGAATACTGAAAATCCAGAACCATGCATTTCAAATGAACAGTCGGTGTGCTGCGAGCAGGTCCATGTGGACCTGCTTGAGCACTGGCCGGAAGCGCCGCTCGATTCGATGTCGGCGGCCGTTCTGGACCATCTCTGCCAATGCCGCGTGTGTCTTCGAAAGTGGATCGCTCTCGAAGCCGCCGCGGCTCTGGCCGAGTTTCCTGCGGAGTCCGAAGACTCCATCACCGCCGGACGCGCTTGATCCAGTGGGATAAGCTTCCAGCTTGTCATGTTTGCCACGCTCTCGCGCGGCCGAGAACGTGGGATAAGCTTCCAGCTTGTCATGTTTGCCGTTTGCCAAAAAGCCTTGGTTGTCATTCAGCGATGGCAAGCTGGAAGCTTACCCCACAGAGAATTTCCGAAAGCCAGGGGCATCAGCGTCGCGGAACAAAAAAATGCCTCCGCAGCATCCTGCCTGATGTCGATCTCACGCCGAAATGCCAGCCGATTGCGGGCTGAGCTTTCTCGCAGCGATCCGAAAATATCCGGGCACAGCGCATTGACTTCCTGCACACGGCTGCGCGTAATCCCTTACTTGCGTTCCACTCCACTTTGTTGCTGCTTCGAAGTTTATCACCCATACAGGATGTCTCGCAATGCGTCGCTTTGATCACCGTTCATTGAGTGGTTCGGTTGTGCATCTCTGTGAGTGGCTGCGACACTCAGTCGCATCCGAAACCTCGTCCCGCCAAAGTCGCCGCACTCACCGGTACAGTCAAAATGGGCGGGGGCGCAATGGGTTTCTTGAATGTGCGGCTCTCCGCGGAAATTTTGCAACCGGACTTCTGGCAGATTCCGACCATCGCCGGAGGTTGAAGGTTTCATCACGCCTGGAGCGCGGGGAACAACTTGAAACGCGGACGCTATTGTCGCGGCTTTCCCTGTTTCTCGATTCGGGCGTTGTCGGCGACAAGATCACTACCAATCCAAACGTGCTTTGAAGGAAGCACAAAAGGGGAAGGAACCGTTTCTAGTATGTTTTACCTAGTAAAAATGGCGTATTCGGTTCCTGACACCTTTGTTTCACCTTATTCGGTTCCTGACACCTTTGTTTCACCTGACACCTTTGTTTCACCCGGTTCCTGACACCTTTGTTTCACCCCCTTTGTTTCACCCTCAGATGATCATTCAGCAGCAGGGGAAAATTGGATGCGCACAAGAAAATTCTACTATTTACCCTACAGGACGTCCGCCTTTTAGATTCACTCCAACAGAGTCTCACATTCAACCATGATTGGCCTGATATCATGACTGATTTTTCACACTTCCTTCAGACTGATCCAAAGTATTATTTTCTAGTTCGAAGCAAGCTCGTCGGAGATCCAACAGGGCATGCAATTTTCTATATCAAAGGAGGTTGTTTGGGGTCTACATTGATCGAAGATAACGGCACGGCAACAGAATATGAACGCTGGCTATTGGAACGCGGTGCGAATGTGATCGACTCGATGGATGAAATCGACTGGGACATCAATCCGAGCGAAGTGTGTCCACCTCCAGGTGAGGCACTCTATCTGGAAGACGAGGCGAAGCATCTAATTGACTGTAATGAAGTTGACGGTATCCAAGGGGGAACAAAACGGGGATAGGTCCAGCTTATTGAGTTCGGAGAACAAAAAAGGTGGCAGCGTGTGCCGGGATAATCACAAAAAGGTGGCAGCGACGAATGGCACTGTCGTGGTTGTAAGTTGATTCATGTGCAGTGCTTACGCAATTCGGCTCTGAGGACATGGCGAGGCTTCTGCATCAGCGGGTAACCG
>JAYTAK010000751.1:0-3495 GCA_043737515.1 Candidatus Kuenenia sp.
GCTGCACTAAAGATGAAGGGTGTTGACGACGCTGGGCTGGAGGAACAGGATCGCAAGTATCTTGAAACAATCGTCCGTGTCTTTGGCGGAGGCCCCGCAGGCGTTCATGCCTTGGGACATACCCTGAACATTCCGGCGGATACGCTGGAAGATGAGGTGGAACCGTTTCTGCTGCGTGAAGGATTCATCCAGCGAACGCCACGCGGCCGGATGATCACGGCGAAAGCAATGGCTCATCTCGGCATTTCACAGAAACAACACCCAAAGCCGCCCGGAATCGGTTCCGGAAATGCCGATCAGCGTGCGCTCTTTGAATAGCGTGCGTTCTGGTTGAGAATCACCCACTTAACTGACATCGAACTTCGGTGCAGAGAAATCATCGTCATTCGACGTTTCGTCTTCCGTGAGCTTTGGTCGAGCCTCGTCGGTAGATTTCGAGGACGGCGGAATGTATGTAATTGTCTTCTCAACATCGCGTGAAGCCTTGTGGATTTCATCCTGAAACCCGGAGATTCCCTTCTTGAACTCCGCGAAACTTTTGCCGGCATTGCGAGCCACGTTGGGCAGATTCTTGCCAAACAGCAAGAGCGCAATAATGCCGACGATTATCAGTTCAGGGGTACCAACACCGGGCAGAAATCCCATGGCTGTGACTTCCTTTTAAAACAAAACAAAGACCTACGGAAGTTTGTCGTTTGAATTGTCGTTGTCGTCTTCGCGCATGCCTTTTTTGAACTGCACAAGACTTTGACCGAGTGATCGCATGGTTCCCGGCAAGCGATTGCCGAAGAGAACGATGATGATCACCAAAACAATGATCAACTCCGCCCCACCGGGCAGGCCGAAAACAGCCAGCGTTGGCCCTTGGATTGTGTCTAAAGGTAGATTAATCATGGCCGGACTTCCACAAACAGGTGTCATGAACACGTTAACTGCCACTATGTTACCGTTCAAACGCGCGGAGTCACAAAGCTGACATTCAAAATTGCCATTCTGGCTGAGGATTCGCCGGGAAAACCGGCAGACTCCCGCAAATGCGAAAAGTGTGCCACATTCGTTCGTCAATGAAATTCGGTCAACGTCCAGAATTCACGAACTTCGTTACGGACGCCTTCCAAACTTGTCATTTGCCATCGTCTGGCGACTATACTGTCACACCATATTGCCGGAATTGCAAATGCACCTGCGTCCCAGGTGGTATCCGCCCAATGGTACTTGCTTTAGATCCTTTCTTTCCAACAACTGCGTATTTTGCACGCATCTTTTCGACCGTTGTTCTTTGGGATTTCGAAATTCGGACTTCGGATTTGCGGCTTCGCCGCGCTAGACAGGACACACGAGAAAAATGGAACGCATCATTGGAACGGATGAGTTGAAATCCGGAGAACGCCGCAGTGTTTTTGTGGACGACATGCCAGCCCTTGTGATACGAATTGAAACCGAGTATTTTGTCATTGAAGATGTGTGTTCCCACGACGGTCAGCCGCTGACGGAAGGTCCGATCCAGGGCTGCTCAATTGTTTGTCCCCGGCATGCCGCGCGCTTTGATCTCAAGACCGGCAAGGCACTCTGCATGCCTGCAACAGATCCGATTCGCGTGTTTCGTACCGAAATCCGCGACGGCGCGGTCTGGGCAGCACTGCTGTAAGACCGTCAACTCAAAATCCAGTGGTGCATATTGTTCCTCCCAGTGTTTTCCCATGAAAGGAGAACTCGCATGGCAACCGCCGAAGAACTCATCGAAACGCTCAAGCAGGTGATTGATCCTGAGTTGATGGTCAACATCGTGGATCTGGGGCTGATCTATTCTGTTAACGAAGAAGACCGCAAAGTGGCCGTCGAGATGACGCTTACCAGCCCGGCCTGTCCTGCCGGTCCACAAATCGTGCAGCAAGCCAAAATGGCACTGGAGCGACTTGACGACGTCGATGAAGCCACGATTACGATTACACTGTCACCTCCGTGGACACCGGACCGCATGACCGACGACGCGAAAGACATGTTGGGGATTTTTTAGGAATTGCAGTCGCCCAGTGCTCTCCAATGCGTTTCGTGAAGGGAAATTCTCTTCCCAAAGCGCGAACTTTTTCTCTGATCGATGGTCCGGAGCTGTTACAACTTGCGAATTATTGGCTCAGAGCTAAACTTCGCAGCCGCCCCGACCCGATGAACGGCCCCGGTGGCACATCGCACTCGTAGCTCAATTGGATAGAGCATCGGTCTACGGAACCGAAGGTTAATGGTTCGAGCCCATTCGAGTGCATTTAACTAAAGTGTTTCAAGCAAAGACTTTAGCTTCAGAAGCTCCACAGCGGAAAGCTGTGGAGCTTTTTTCGTTCCCCCTGACCCGACTTCCCAGGAAGTGACGGAATGCGGGTTCAAGGACAAATCATGTGCGCCAGTGATTTTTATGGCCAGCATGGTGATGTGAAGGATGTCGTTGTGAATTGTGTGCTTTACCGCGACGCGGTTCGAGAAATTAGCCGGTGGTAAGCAAAACGCCACCACCGGATACGTTGAAAAAACTGTCTCAGCACCCTGACAAGGGTGCCAGATTCGCGTTTCTGGCATCCCTTCAGGATGCGTGGCACCACGCTTTCTTTACCGGTGGTGCGCCTGTCGGCGACGACCGGCTAATTTCTGCAATCCTTTCAGGATGAATCGCATTCAAGGCGATCGAAAGGTGTGGCTCGATGAACAGTTGATTCATCAGGCTCGGCACTTTGGGATTGATTTGCTGTTGTCAGGCAATTCTCAGAAACCATTTTTACCTTGTCCTGAGGTCGCGACCGGATGTCGTGGCGGAGTGGGATGATTCTGAAGTCGCCCGGCGGTGGTTGATGCTTTGTCCTGAACGCTGCGACAAACACGGCAAGCCTGAAGAGCCGTCGGAGTTCGAACTGAACCACGTTCGCCAGGATATACGAAGCTGAAAGTGATCCGCAGTCGGATGAGCGATATTTCATCGTGGATGCGGCAGGGCTTCGCCGCCAGTGTTCAGTGTTCAGTGTTCAGTGTTCAGTGTTCAGTGTTCAGTGTTCATGAAACGCAGATGGACTTCTCTGCTGCGGCGGTGTCGATTGAAGCGAAACGGTCACCCCGGTACACGAAAACGGCGTGCCCCCCGTGCCGCAGCACTGAATTCACGAGCGGCTCGTTCCGCTCGGCCGTCAACAGGAAACTTGAATTCCCCATGCCGCTCGATCCAATCATCCTGTGTCCCCGCTGTTCTTTCCTGGCGCATCGTACAGAGTGATTGTGCAAATTGGCACTTTCGATGAACTGTGACCACTTTGGCGGCCTTCGGGAGAATGAAGAGTCAAATGGCCGAGTTCATGCGGGCTTTGTTGTCGTCAGAGATGTCACGCGAAGGCGTGGAAACGCCAGGAAAGCAAAAGTCAACTGGCTGTTTTTCTGGGTCTTCCGCAGAATCTGTGGGTGATATCGGTCGAACTGAGCTCCACTCAGGCTCGACAGAAGGGGGCCGCCCCTTCC
>JAYTAK010000752.1:0-18305 GCA_043737515.1 Candidatus Kuenenia sp.
ATCTTCGCAAGGTCGAGCAGATCATTGATCTGAACCATCAATGCCTGTCCCGAAGTCTGAATATTCTGCACGTACCTTCTCTGGCGTTCATCCAGATTCACGGCGGACTGCAGGATATCGCTGAAGCCCAGAATGCTGTTGAGTGGCGTTCGGAGTTCATGGCTGATGGTGGCCAGAAAGTCGTCCTTGAGTTTGTTATTGTTGAACAGTTCCATATTAGCCTGCGCCAGTTGATCGACTTTACCGTCGAGGCTGTCGTTGAGTGACCGCAGTTCATCGTTGCCCGTCATCATGTGTCTCAACATGCGATTGAACGCATGGCTGAGTTCTTCAAACTCATCCCCCGTACTGATCTCTGCTCGCAGGTTCAGGTTGCCGCGCGCGATCTCGTCACTGACGTCTTTCAAGTGCAGTACCGGCTTGACAATGATGTAACGCACGATGACGTACGCCACGAGCATCGCCAGAAATGCCGTGACAATCCCCGTCGCCACCAGAATCGCGCGGTTTCTGCTCAACTGCGCGTCCACAGATTCCAGTGACAGGTCAATCCGAAGAATGCTCAGTAACGGCGGTCGAGGCTGGTCTGCAGTTTCGCCGTTTGGCGTGGGCAACACTTCCCCGGCGGGCGCGGCGACGGCATCCGCAGATGCGACATCCGCAGCGGAAACACTCGCTGACGATTCTGCCTGTGCGTACGCCGCAAAGCGTTCCGACCGCGAGTTGCCTGAATCCCTGACTGTACCATCCGCATTGTGGCATTGCGTGCAAAACCCCTTTAGCCGGATGGCTGCGTAATACGAAAGCATACGCGGTTTGTCCTCGTCGCTCCGGATGCTCCAGTTTTCATCTTCGTCCCGGTCCTCGTCCAGAAAGATCCTCCGCGCATCGAAGCCGTTGTCATTTTCAGGGAATTCATTTGCAGCATCCGTGAGGCTCCAGATGGATCCTGCATAATAGTCTGATTCGGCATTGGCTGCCTGATCGAACTCAATCAGCCGATCATGAGCAGGTGGCTCGCCGCGAACAGGGGCTTCCCCTGCGGACGACGACTCCGGCAATGCGTCGCCGCTTTCGTCCGGAATTTTGCTCTGATCACCGGTTGCCGGCTGTTCGAGTGCAATGAACAAACGATAGTGATGCAACTGCAGAATTCTGGGGACCAGCGAGCGGGCCGCGAGTACCTGCTGCGATTCGATCAGATTCTGTGTGCTGAAGTCGTATAACCAGAAGCTGCCGGTGATGAGAATCAGCAATGCGAACCCGAAAAGAAAGCGGCACTTTCTTTCAAGGCTTGTCTCACCGATGATCTTCTTGAGTGCTCGATACGAAATCACGCTGCAATCCCTCTAACCCAGCCATCGCCCGGCGTCGCGTTTTGGATCATATCAGGTTGTCAGAGCGGATTCCCACTCTGAATCAGGGACTTCATGCTACTCACTTTCGCCAATGGGAATTTGAAGTGTCGCCGAAAAAGTCGCCGGTCGGTCACAGCGTTGCGCCAGAGACCTTGCAATGTCGGCAATCGTGCGTTTCACCTCGTACTGAGATGTCGCGCCGGACGGTAATTTGACGCTCACGGGATTGTCGAGATTCAGCAGACTGTCGCTCAGCAACAGAGTGATCGACTTCGCATCGCAGTGTTCGATGGAAATCTCGTTCTCGCTGACGGACGCCATAATGCGATCGCCGGCTTTAGCCGAGTCTTTTGAAACTTCAAGCCAGTAAAAACGATCGTGGAGCACATCATCCTGAACCCATGCGATACGTTTTGGCCAGACGTTGCGGGTGAATCCTGCCATCCACGGAACGGCGACGGCGTCTTCCAGATTCATCCAATGTCCGCGATCCGCATGCAGTGTGACTTCGTGAACATAGCCGTCTTTGTCGCTGGCCTGAAGCGCATCCAGCAGAGTTTTCCATTCTTCAGCCTTTGCGTTCCGATTGTACGCACCGTCGTTGGCTCCCATGTGAATCGTGAAACCGATATTCCGCAAACCCTCCGGCCTTGATTCATTCGGATGCCCGGCCATCATGGCGGCTGCGGCCAGGCGGTCGGCCATCCGCGGTGCCAACTGATAGACGCCGTCGCCGCCTGCAGAATAGCCCATGATATAGACACGGTCCGGATTCACATTTTCATACAGAATCATGTCTGTGATGAAACGTTCAAAACACGGATCGATATGCGACTGATGCCACAGGTCCCACGTATTTGTGGCAGCACGCGGCACCAGATACACGCCTTCTTCCGGTTGATACAGCCGCTTCTGATTCTCATACTGCTGATCATTGACCGCCGCCGGAGCACCTCCGCCACCATGCATTGAAATGTACAGGCTGCGTCCTGCGGCCGGTGCTTCTCCGAAGACTTTGTACCAGAACGGCATTTTGAGATCATCGATCACGATCTCGCGGCCATCGAATTCCGCCAGCCTCGTTTTTTTAAGAAACTCGGTGCGTGAGTTCCACAATTCCGCCGTCGCCTGCTCCGCCTCGTCGGCCGTGAGAGCTGTCGCGGCAAACGGCTGCGCTGGCAATGCAGAGAGATTTTCGTCGTTCAGCTCATGATCCGCGATCCAGGACTTCAGCAGTTCGATCGTCGGCCCCGAGGCATTTTCCTCCCCGCGAGCAACCGTCCCTGCAAGCTCAGGGAGACACAAGATCGTTGACGTCAGGACCAGAAACAGCGGCGGAAGGCAACGCATGGAAAACCTCTCGGAAACGGCAAAAGTAAAACTGGTCGATACTATACTCGGAGAGACTTTTCAGTCACAGGGACTGCATTTAAAGTGGGATATGCTTCCAGCTTGTCATTGCTGCTGAAAAAACGCGGCGTCTTCTTCGATCGATGCCAGGCTGGAAGCCTGGCCCACGTCGAATTCAGACTAAATCAACCGCCCGCAACTCGCCGCTGGTTCCACTCCGCGAGCTTTAGTATAGTTCGGCCCGAAGATGCACGCCGCAGAACGCGCGGCATCGCATGATCACCAAGTACTTTTACATGACGAAACTTGCTCCATGACCGTTCGAACTCGATTTGCTCCCAGCCCCACCGGATACATGCACATCGGTGGAATGCGCACGGCGCTGTTCAACTGGCTCTGGGCTCGCCATAACGGCGGTCAGTTTATTCTGCGAATCGACGACACCGATGAACAGCGAAACATGGATGCAGCGCTGGCGCCGATTCTGGATGCGTTTCGCTGGCTGGGACTCGACTGGGACGAAGGACCGGAAGTCGGTGGCCCGCATGGTCCGTACTTTCAGTCACGGCGACGACATTTGTACGATGCGGCTCTGGCCAAGTTGCTGGAGTCCGGCAGCGCCTATCGCGACTTTGAGTTACCGGCAGACACACAGGCTCAGCGCGAATCAGCGGAGAAGGAAAAACGTGTCTACATCAGCAGCCGCGCGTCGCTCTCATTGACAGAAGATCAGGTGGCACAGAATATCGCTGACGGTCAGCCATTCGTCGTGCGGCTGTTGATTCCCCGCACTGACAAGGTCGTGATCAACGACCACATTCGCGGCACGGTGGAATTCGACTGCAGCCTGATGCCGGACCCCGTCATCGCTCGCAACGACGGTTCGCCGCTCTACAACTTCGCCACGGTCGTGGACGATGCGGAAATGGAAATCACGCACGTCATTCGCGCAGAAGAGCATCTTTCAAACACGCCGATTCAGGTCCTGCTGCACCGTGCGCTGGACAACAGGACACCGGAATGGGCGCATGTGCCGTACGTCGCAGCTCCCGGCACCAAGGAGAAAATGAGTAAGCGGAAGATTGATAAATACCGCACCAATCCCCAGTTTCAAAAACTGTTCGAACTGGGCGATCAGGTGTTGAGTCGCATCGGCATCGATCCGAAATCCAATGATCTGTCACCGGTCATGGTGGCGTATTATCGACAGGTTGGATTCCTGCCTGCTGGCGTCCTGAACGCTTTGGTGCGACTCGGCTGGTCGCTCGACGATCAGACGGAGTTTCTGTCACTTGCGGAGATGAAACGGAAATTCACGCTGGATCGAGTCATCAAAAGCGCCGCTGGTCTGGATCCGGACAAATTGCTGAGTTTTCAGTCGCACTGGATGGGCGAACTGCCGGCGAAGGAAAAACTCTGCGGCTGTCTGCGGATGTTGAAACAGGCCAGGCTGATTGATGATGAAGACGACAAAGAGACTCAGGAAAAAGTCGCCCGCATTATCGAACTGGCCGCCGACCGCCTGCGTGTTTTCGGCGACATTTTTCAGTTAGATGAATTCTTCGTGGCTGACGAGGAACTCACCTTCGACGACAAAAATTTCCAGAAGCGCGTGGTGAAACCGGAGAACGCCGTGGTCCTGCTGCACGATCTGCGGCGTCGGCTGAGCGACATCGATAATTTTGCGGCGGAACCACTGCATGAACTGCTGCAGTCATTTGCCGCTGAGAAGCAAGTTAAGGTCGGCGATATCTTTCCGGCACTCCGTCTGTGCGTCACAGGAAAGGCTCAGGGAGCAGACTTGTTCCGATCGCTCGAACTGCTGGGAAAAGCCTGCGTACTCAGCCGACTTGATCGTGCCATCGAGCAGAGTGGGAAGCACGAAATCCGAAATCCGAAATCCGAAATCCGAAATCCGAAATCCGAAGGAAATCCGAAATCACAATAAGAAACTGGTTGCGAATCAGGTAGTTTTGAATTTCGTGCTTCAAATTTGTTTCGGATTTCGATATTCGGATTTCGAATTTCGACGCTCGGATTTCGGATTTGGACTCAATTAACAGAAAGCAAACTCATGCCGATCGAAATTCGTTGCCAGTGTGGAAAGAAACTGAAAGCGCCCGACGAACTGGCCGGACGCATGGCCAACTGCCCCGGCTGCAACGCGCCAATTCAGATTCCTGCGCTGGCAACTCCGGACGATGGTGACTACGAAGACGATGTGCCTCCAGTGCCTTCGCCAGCTCCTTCAAGATCCGTGTTCGGATCACCGCCGCAGTTTTCGGCACCGCGCGGCAACCGCCAGCCGCCGCAGGATGATCAGCGCTATTCGCTGCGGGAATTTGTGGAAGAGACGGAACAAAAGGATCACGGTCAGGGTTTCTTTGAGCTGGAGAGTCCCTACATGCTGGAGGTGAATCTCAACGGCATGGTCTGGACAAAGATGGGATCGATGATCGCCTACGTCGGCAACATTAAGTTTGTCCGCGAAGGGATTCTTGAAAAAGGACTGGGGAAGTTCCTCAAGAAGGCAGTCTCTGGTGAGGGCACCAAACTGACGAAGGCCGAAGGACAGGGGCGTCTGTATCTGGCGGATTCAGGCAAACGGATCAGCATCCTGAATCTGCAGAACGAATCGATCTACGTGAACGGCAATGACCTGCTGGCTCTGGAGCAAACCATCGACTGGGACATTAAAATGATGTACAGCATCGCCGGGATGCTGGCGGGCGGGCTGTTCAATGTGAAACTCACGGGCACGGGCATGATTGCCATAACTTCACATTTCCAGCCGATGACACTTCGCGTTACTCCCGATCAACCCGTCACCACGGATCCGAACGCCACGATCGCCTGGTCCGGAGGACTCATGCCGGAATTCAAGAAGGATATCTCGCTCAAGACATTCTTTGGCCGCGGCAGTGGCGAATCGATCCAGATGCATTTCCGAGGCAACGGCTTTGTCGTCGTGCAGCCCTACGAAGAGGTTTACCTCCAGGCAAAGTAATGGGACAGTAGCTGGACGGGACTTTCGAAATCAGGCCGGTCGCAGACCCACCGTTGAATCGGTGGGCAGTTCTCGGGTGTCGCTGACGGGACAAACACCGTTCTCAGCTCCACCGCGCAACAGAACCCTGCCCAAACACTCAGGCGCCGATTCCCGCAAAACGTGCTGGCAAGATCAGCTTTTCAACTGCCCAGGCCAGCCCTGTCAAATACTCATAATCTCCGCGATGGACGAGAAGCGGACGAAGGTGTCGTCGGCAAAGTCGTCGGTTTTCGCGGTTAGACCAGTTGCTGTTGTGGTTGGAATCCTTGCTGTCACCGGCGTTGTGGGTGTTGTGTCCAACGTCAGGCTCGTGTCGCTTTCAATTGACAAGACTCGGAATGTATCCGTACCGATATTGATGCGCGAACCTGTGCTGAGGCCCAGGGCAGGCACGTTGCCGTGGAGTTCTGTAAGGAACTTGGTGCCAACGCCCGTGATTGTAGCGCTGTTGGCCGTTGTGGAAACGGTACCAGTGAGCGCCTTGGATGTCGCTGTAAATGGAACTCGCAACGGTACAGTGTTCACTGGACCATTGGTTGAATCGCCGATTCCGGTAACAGCCGAAAGATCCGTTTTGGCCAAGGCGGCAATCTTGTCTACGACGGTCATCCCGTTTCCAATGACGCGACCGAAGACCGTATGTCGCGTGGTTGCTGCGTCAAGGGTCGTTGCGTTGGTGTTGTTCAAATTCACGAACCACTCACTCGACCCCCCGTTTATGTTGCCGCCTGGCGTTGCCATCGCCAGTGTCCCGCGAATGTTCGACGTCGCGCTGTTGAACTCATTATCGATGTTAGCGTCTTTCACGATTTGGGAAAGCTGATTATCGTTGACCGTAAATCGACCAACCTGAATCACAAAGTCGCTGACTGATCGCTGCACAATCGCGTCCGTATATCGAGCCGTGTAGCCGAGGAAATTCGTCACGGTCCTTGGCGTCAGTGTATTGAACATTTCCACCTCGTATGTCCCCTCATTCGTGGTGAATCGCACGATCTTCTCTGTCGCCGGCACAAAGTCCACATCCACTGCACTGTCCTTCGTCCCCACGCCGGTCAACGTTGAACGCACTTTGATCTTATTGAGCCCGTTCAACTGGTCGTTTGTCGGCGTCGTCGTGTTCAGATCCGTTCTCTGCAGCGTGACCATCATTTCGAAGTGCCCGAGGTTGTCCGCTGTGAGCGTGCCGTCGTCAAAACTCCCGTCGTTATCAGTGTCCAGCGTGACGGTGGCTCCCGGCAGGGTGTCTCCCGCGACTTCAAAACTGGCATTGCGCGTGATCAGAACACCGCCGACAGAGGCTTCCGTCGTGTTGGAGGAGTTGTCCAATGTCATCGTCAAACCGATCAACGGTGTTGCAGCGGCATCGGCCGCAGTCGCGCGATCGATCAGGCCGGTCGTGGCGGCGGCGATGCGAGCGGTCTGCGACGCGGTTACCGTAGTGCTTTCTGATTTAAGGACTCGACGCCCTGCATTGAAAACAGTAGCCGTTCCCAGATCCACTTCGTCTGCATTTGGGCTGCCACCATTGAGATTGGCATCGCCACCACCGAGATTGGAGTCGCCAGCCTGAACGTGGAAGAAACCGTTGAACGTGTTGACGTTTCTTAGCTGTACGGAATCGTTGTTGCGGCCCGTGTTGATCGCGACAGCACCACCGACGGTGTTGCCGTCCATCAGCAGCATGTCCGCGTCTTGCTTAGTACGGATGCGGAGTGCTCCGTTGAGAGTCGATCCGCGAATCACGATGTTATCGTCCCCGCTGCCGGTGTTGATTCTTGTACTTGAACCTGCGGTCACGTTATTGAATGAAACGCCGTCGGCACCTTGATTGCCTTTAACGCGAATTTCACCGTTGGCCGTCAGGTTCGTGAGACTGATCAGGTCGTCACCGGCATTGCCTTTGATCCGCAGCAAGCCTTGTGTCGTGGCATCTTGCACGCTGATCGTATCATTGCCCGCCCGACCAAAGATGCTGATCACCTGCTGGAACGTGGCTCCGGTCACGCTGAGCGTGTCGTTTCCGACGCCGCCGTCGAGAAAAGTGCTGCCCGAAACTTTCACGTTGCGACTGAAGATGACTGTGTCGTTTCCGGCACCGGTCTGGATCGTGATATTGCCTGGTGCTGTGTCAGCCCCGGTCGCGATCACGAACAGGGCCGTGGTTCCGTTGATCGTCGTGTTACTCAGGCCGCGCAGGACGACCTGGTTATTGACAACGGTGACTTCGACAGAATTATCGGCCGCGTCGCCTGTCACCGACAGATGCGGACCGCTCAAACTGGCCAGCACGTTGCCAGCCAGCAAAGCACGGGTTTCCAGCGTCTGGATGCACTCCGCTGCTGCGGCCCGTGGGTGCTGAGATCGCTTTTTGCCACGACGGTCTCGCCAATTCCACATGTTTTTACCCTTGTTTCAGTGTCCAAATCAGTCGCAAAACCTGCAGCGCGCGACGCGACCATTGGTGATGGGACGGTATCGTTACTATCGGTAAAGATGCCGTAATCGGTAAAGTCAAATGCTGCCGATTCAGTAAAGACGAGTCAGATTTCCTAAACTGACAGCCGGAATAAACGAGGGAATTTCGCACTCTGACGGTCTCGAATTGCATTCCTGCTCGCGTCGGAGTAGCCTGCGTTCGCTATTCCCGTCCTGTGACTTCTTTTTTACAGCAGGGACGAATCCGAAATTGAAAGATGGATGAAATGACTGGTCCGGGCGAAGATTCGCATAAACACAAATCCGAAGACGCTGCCAGGTATCTGGCTGAGTCATTTTTTGGTCTCAACATGAATCCCGCCGATGTCGGCGGCGAAGTGCTGTTTGACGACTACGACGACAATAAATCTGCAGCCCAGGCTGTGAGTATCAGTCCGCAAAGTCCTGCAGGTCGCGCCGAAGCCGTAGAAGCTTTTTCTGCTGCGGATACCGGTAGTTCCAGCGTGACCTCCGCGCCCAATCGCTTCGAAGAGAACCTCGACGATCTCATCGTGTTTTCAGATGACGACGACGATGATGACAACGTCGTCGATGATGAGGACGACGAGGAAGAAGATGACGAGAACTTCGACTTCGGTGACGAAGATGATGAGGACGAAGAAGAGGAAGAGGAAGAGGACGACGATGAAGAAGACTTCGATGACGAAGACGACGAGGAAGAAGAAGAGGAAGACGACGAGCTGGACGATGCCGAGCTGGATTTCGGTGACGACATAATCGTTCCGCCTCCAAAGAAGGCAGCTCCCGTGGCGCGGGAATCCCGACCTTCACGAGATGAGCGACCGGTTGATTCTCGCAGTAATCCCCCACGTTCTGGTCGGGACGAGCAACGTGGTGCTCCACCACAGCGCGGTCAGCAACGTAACGAGCGTCGCGATGAACGCCCGGCACCTCGTGAAGATCGCCCGGCACCTCGCGATGAACGCCCGGCACCTCGTGACGAACGCCCGGCACCTCGTGATGATCGCCCGGCGGGTCGTGATGCTCGCCCGGCGGGTCGTGATGATCGCCCGGCGGGTCGTGATGATCGGCATGGATCTCGCGGCGGTCGTCCGCAGGAGAACAGGCCGGCGCGGGCTGAAAGCCGCGGATCGGATCGTCCTCCC
This sequence comes from Candidatus Kuenenia sp., assembly GCA_043737515.1. Lineage (GTDB taxonomy): Bacteria > Planctomycetota > Planctomycetia > Planctomycetales > Planctomycetaceae > SXXK01. Next base: position 9,363 of record JAYTAK010000752.1, read on the forward strand.
GCAGCGAAAGCCGCAGATGCAGGCCGCAAATCGCCGTCACCCGATGATGAACATTGGAATGAACTTGAGGGCTGGGTGTGGGACGACGAAGCACAGAAGAAACCAGCGGCAGCATCGGCATCCCGACCAATGCCCGCAGAGATTGTTGACGAACTCGATGAAGATGAAGACGAAGAGATCGTTCCAGCGGCTCCTGGGCCGCGCGCGGACAGCGACGAAGAAGATGCTCCGCCACGTCGTCGCGGGCGGCGGCGCGGTGGGCGTGGGCGCGGACGGGGTCGGCGTGATGAAGCGGAAAAGGCTGTACCGGCAGGCGAGGCATCAGATGCTACCGGTCGCACTGTGGACTTTGATGATGATTTCAGTGAAATCATGTTCGAAGAAGATCAGGAAGATTTCGTCAGCGTGTCGGCTGGCAGTGTAAAGGCTCAGCGCCGCATCCAGGATGAACCTCCTTCGCCCGCCGCTCGAGAATCAGAGCCAGACGATGATGACGACGATGATGATGATAATGATGAAGTCGGCAGCGGCACTGAACGTTCAGCAGAAGGCGAAAGCGGTCCGGGCCGTCCGCGACGCGGTCGCCGAGGTCGCCGTGGGCGTGGTCGAGGACGTGAAGATACTCGCGAACCCGTCCGTGCGGAAGAACGACCCGTCGCCAGCGCACGCCGTCCCGTGAGTGATGAAGACAACATTGACGATGACGATGACGACGACGATCTGGTCGTTGACGATGTCGATCTGACAGACTTTGGTGATCTGGATGAGGACGAAGAACTGCCGCGTCGCCGCGAAGGGACTCGCAGTGAACCTGCCCGCAGCGAAGCGCCACGCAGCGAACGTCCGCCACGCGGTGGTCAGGGCCGAGGCCGTGGTCAGGAGGACCGAGCACCTCGTGAAGCAGAATCAACGGAGCGTCCTCGTCGTCAGCCACCGCGCGACCCTCGACCTGCGCGGGAACCTCAGACGGCTCGGGATTCGCAGCCGGAGCGTGAGCCCCGGCCAGCACGAGAACCTCGACCGGCTACTGCAAGGGACGAAGGCGATACCCGTCGCGGTCCTCGACCACCAATAGTCGCTGCTGAGTTTCTGGACATTCCAACCTGGGAAGAAGCGATCGGCAGTCTGGCAATCCGGACACCATCTGAAGAGCACGCACGCCGAACGGAAAGCCGCGGTCGACGCGACGGCGGTCGCCCTCCGCGTCGCCGAAACTGACTTGAAAATTGACGTTTGACGTTACGGCCGCAGGAACAGATCACATGTTCCTGCGGCTTTTTTTGTGTCGGCCCTTTCGTATGTAGGATGGACATTCATGTCCGTCGCATGACCATGAAACACGATCGAAGCGAAAGTTGTTATACCTTGGCAGCCGTTCGATATTGCTGCGGTGCCCGGCCAATATCTCGGACATAAATGTCCAAGCTACAGGCATCGCGGTTTTGGACTGAGCTACACGAACCTGGCCCGTCGTCGTTTTCAGTCACTCTGGATTTGGACACAATTCGTTAAGCTTTCGCGGCAGGACGCCGTGACTTCATTTTTGCAGCTCTATAACGGCATCCATTTGCTCAGGCAGCAGGTTGGTCGCCGGCGCTGAAGGATCAACTGTGCGCTGCGGCAGAACGGTCACGGTCACGGTCGTTGCAACTTGACCGATTCGCCAATCGACTTCATCTGACAATCCGAGGAATACAACAACGTTGGGAGGCAGCTTGTACATCTCCGTCGGCTCGTTGATTAACGGTGTCGCGATGTACGATTGAAGATTCGAGCCAAAGTTTCCAGTGGAAAACAGCAGGGGTTGTGCAGGAGTCACATGAGGCGCTTTGAGGCCGAGTTGAAGCTTGAGTGGCGAACTGTGGCCCGTCGCAGCGTAGAGAAACGGTCCACCAGTCCAGGGATCTCTTTGAATTATGGTATTTGACGGGTTTCCATTCGGCAGCTCAAGCAGGCTGACCAGGCTGCCAGGAAACTCTCCATGAGCCAGCCGGTACTGTTGCAGCATGATCGTCAGGAGTGTCGCTCGCTCAGACGCGATTGTGTCAATGTGCCGACGAAACACGTCGTTCCAGACGGTATCGGATTCGGCCGCAAACAGGTCGATGCTCATATCGGCTAGTTCGCTGGTTGCCATGAAACGCTTCAGTTGGAGGAGTCTCTTCGACTGCGGGTCGCCCGAGAATCGGACTCGCCCGTTGTTCATCATCGATCGATATTTTTCCACCAGCAGTGCTTCAGAAAGCCACATCGTGTAGACCGCTCGTGCAGGTTCGAAGGCTGATTTGCCATGGATCGCAGCTTCCATTTCACTCAAAGCGTACCGCGATTCGAAGCCGCGTTGATCGTCTGGCAGTTTCCTGAGTCGGTCAAAAAACGACTCATCGGAAAACGCTGCATTGGACCAAAACAGGGTGCGTCTGTGCAGCATCAGTTGCGGATCCTGCCATTGGACAACATTTTTTCCGTCGCGTTGCGTCATCACCAACGCGGACTTCAATTCTGCCAGGAGCGAATCCAAATCAATGGTCGAAAGATCCGCAGATCCCAGCAATAATCGCAGGCGTCCCAGAGCGACTCGTTCCGCGTCGAGGCAATTAAGCCAATTCATCCAGGTTGAAGTTTGCATTGCCAGGGAGCGGTTGACGTGGATGGCCCGCACGATCTGTTGAACTGCACCCGCGATGTCGCCATCATTTTCTCGATGGCGTGCGTCTTCAAGCAGTGCCCCGGACAAGGCAACGGCCGGAGTATTCGACCACGGAGCTGTCCACATCACCGGGATGGCTGGAAACCTGTTCTTTTCAGCCAGCACCGCATCGAATGGTTTCAGAAGTTCCCGGATGATGGCGCGATCTGTCTCCCAAAACTGGAATTGACTCAGCAGCCGTGGTTGCTGGTCAATGGATGCGTTTTCGCCGATGTGCCCGCTCTGCCCGATCAGCGTACGAGGCCGTGGATTGTTTCTGACGGCTGCGGCAAATTCGAGCCAGCACGTTTTCTCTTCGGGATTGTCGAGTGTGTCCCATTCGGACCATCGCGACCTTGTCAATGCAATGAGTTGAGCAATCTCAGGTGCCCCTGCCGGGTTCTGCAGGTTGTAGAGACCATGCACCGCATTTCCGGGATCGCGACCGAGTGACACGAGGGCGAACATCGGCTGACTTCTCCACGCAAGGAAGCCAAGCAATGGGAATACCACACACGGAACGACCATCCAGATCGTTTGCCAAATTCGCAATCGCCATGTGACAGTGCGATCAATCCACTGCCGAGCGGTGGCGGCTGTGGCCAGCAGCAGGCAAAACGGGATGGGAACCAGCGCGATCCAGACGGGCCAATCCTTCATAACGACATTTACGAACAGATACGCAGACGCGATTGGGACAACGAGCGAAGCTGCGAACGCAATGATCTGTCGGCGAATCCAGCAGGCCGTGAGTTGTCCGACACTGAACAACCCGAGTACCAATGCAAGACATACGCCGGCCTGGAGCCAGTGATCTGCGGGCGTTGACGGGGTATCGTGTCGGCCAAACGATCGACCAAACCCCGGGACTCGTACTGAGTCGAAAATGTTCAGAATACGTGTTCCAGTGCTCGGCAGTGATTCGATCGTGTCCGCCGCGGATGGAATCACAGCATCGATTGCAATCACGGCAGATCCCACGACGCACATCACCAGCAGCCAGGTCAACATCTTGGCGACCCAGATCTGCAGCGGATGGACACCCATATTTGTCAGAAGTACGACCGATCCCGAGCGCTGATCTTCCCGCATCGTGCGCTGTCCGCATTCATGTATGAACACGCAGAGAAACATGAATGGCCACGGATATCCAATTGTGTTGAAACATCGGCCTGCACAGATCAGCGTACCGATCGTCAGCCATGTCGCGGCAAAGGGGACCGTCGAACGGCATTCGCGCCATGTCAGCATGTGCATGCCTCGTCGCAGCGTCAGCGGCTGCCCGACGATTCGTCGCAGCCAGCCATGCCAGAACCAGGTGAATGAAGGAATGCGACGCGAAGAGAAAGTCCCGGTGCCCTCCGGCATCGTCCATCGCCGCGGTAACCGTCCCAGATGCCACGGCCGCGACAGAAAAACCGTGGAGATCACCATCAGGATTGCCGCGATCCCCGCAATCCACGGTGCGATGACTCCCAGTTGGTACTGATGCACGTCCGATGTGATCGAAAATGCGGAGATCATGATTCCGAGCACGATAACGACCGTGGCTCCGACCGCAGAAAAGATGCTTCGCGCGTTCATTGACGCGAACATTCCGGAGGCGAAAACGAGTGCGAGGAATGCCGGAGCATAAAGCGCTTCGCCATCCTGCCACGATAGAGCATTTATTTCGATCCGTCGCACCACAGGAATACGAATTCCGAAAGGCAAAGTCCCGATCGCGAAACTCTCAAGGATCTCAAGGATCTCATGGACGACCCGCAGCATGAATTCGAGAGCGGTACTCAGGACCAGCATCGACAGGCACAGCGTCACGCATCCCGCAACAATCGTGGTCACTTTCGCCGACATGAGCGACGATGTGCGACAGGGCAGCATCCGCAGCAGATTTGAAGTTTTGTCATCCTCTTCCCCTGCAAACGCAATCGTAGCGGCGGCCACCAGGAAGCAAATTGGTATCATCAGAATGACAGGCGCGGCATCGAGCACGGACGTCTCATTGAAGATGAAAATGAGATGCAGTCCCAGCCAGCCCAGCAGCAGCACAGTCCACAGCATTCGCTGCGCCCGGTATTCTTTCCACATCAGACGAGTGAAGGTGGTGTTCATGGCGATGGTCTTAAAAGAAGAGTTTTCAGTTTTCAGTTTTCAGTTTTCAGTTTTCAGTCACCAGTCACCAGTCGCCAGTTTTCAGATATGAATGCTGGCGTCGTTTGGTTTGGGATGGGCGGCGGCGGATTGCTGATTGCGATTTTGCCGCAGGAGCGTGAGCAGTATCTCTTCCAGTGACGGTTTGCGGACAATCGCCTGCGGCAGTTCCTGTGATCGGCAGAGATCGGCCAGTCGGCCTGCGTCGAGTTGACGCACCAGCCAGATATGTTCATGCCCCCAGGCAACATGGGCTACAACAGTTCCTGGCATCGCAGGGGGCGTGACGCTGACCGCAGGCAGACTCAGCGAGACCTCCGTCACCGACTGCTTGAGATCGTCCAGTCGTTCGTGGGCGGCCACTTTGCCGTTCATCAGCACGATCACGTCGTCAGCCACACGTTCCACTTCTCCAACCTGATGACTGGAAAGCAGCACCGATCGGCCTTCTGCGGCGACATCGATCATGCTTTCCAGAAACTCCCGCCGCACTAATGGGTCCAGCCCCGATGTCGGTTCGTCCATAATCAGTAACTGCGGGCGATGCGCCATGGCCAGTGACAGCGCGACTTTGGCACGAGTGCCTTTGGAGAGTCCCTTGATCTTCTGCTTTCGATCGAGATCAAAACGCTTCGTCAGCTTGTCGTATTCAGGCTGGTAGCCCGTGGGGTAGAAGCCCGCCGCGAACCAGCCAATTTCTTCGACCGTCATCCATTCATACAACGGTGGAGCATCTGATACGTAGCCGACCCGCGATCGAATCTCCAGCGCGTGCGTCCTGGGATTCATGTCCAGCACTTCGATGTCGCCCTTGTCTGCTGATTCGAAGCCCAGCAACAGCCGAATCGCGGTACTCTTACCTGCACCGTTTGCCCCCAGCACGGCGCAGACCGTCCCCGGCTGTATCTGCAGTGAAACATCATCCAGGGCTTTGATACTGCCGAAGCGTTTTGAAACGCCGTTCAGGCGAATGACGGGATTCATGGGTTGGCCTTCTCTTTAAGGTAATCGTTTCCAGGCAAGCCACAGGCGACTGTTGGTTCAAAGTGGGATAAGCTTCCAGCTTGTCAATTCTGTCAAACAACTTTGAGTAAGCACTGCGCGACGGCAAGCTGGAAGCTTACCCCACGAATAAATGCCGACTAAATCAACGATGACCGACGGCGGGGATCACTCCATTCACGGCGGCGGTTCCTTCTGCAACGCATCCCATTCGCTGTGAACAAGGGAGTGAATTTCATCGGATGACACTCCATTCTGCATCGCTTCGCGCAGAATGTATCTCAGTCGTTCACGCACCATTTCCAGCCGACTGCGCCGGCATTTTTCGGGGGCGTCCACAGAAATCGCCAGCCCAGTTCCCCGGATAGAAACCAGCACGCCTTCGCCCTGCAGGTCGCGGTAGGCTCGAGCCACCGTGTTGACGTTGACAGCCGTCCGAGTCGCCATTTCGCGAACCGATGGCACATGCTCCCCCACCAGCAACGAACCGTTCGCCACGGCAAACTTCACCTGCCGACAGATCTGCTCGTAAATCGGGATGCCGTTGTTTATTTCGATCTGACAAATCATGTTCGCCTCCGATTACTGTAATGTCTAACTATTACAGTAGTCATCGAAGCTCTGGCTGTCAATGATGTATTTTGATTTTTCTGAAGCGGCCCACATGAAAGCGTGAGAACGCAGCACTTCTGGCTCACAAAGGCTGTGAACAGAAAACCGAACGTATTTCAGCGCAGTGTGCGAGTCTGTCGGACAAGAATGTCCAACGTACGGGAATCGCAATGAACTACGGCAGGTCTGTTGAGCCCATGAGATAGCGATCGACTTCGCGGGCGGCACCGCGGCCTTCGTTGATGGCCCAGACAACGAGGCTTTGACCGCGGCGACAGTCGCCCGCGACAAAGACTTTTTCGTTGTCGGTCGTGTACTTTTCGTGTTCCGAATCGTACCAGCTCATCCCGCCGCGACCTTCCTTGATTTTCACGCCAAGCTGATCCGCGACGGGGTGTTCGGGACCAAGGAAGCCCAGTGCGAGGAAGACCAGATCGGCGGGGTATTCTTTTTCGGTGCCCGGAATCGGCACGAATGGCGGACCGCCTTCGGTCATGACCTGCCAATCGACTTCGATTGTTTTCACAGCCTTGACGTTGCCTTTGCCGTCATCGACAAACTCTGCCGTCTGAATGCAGAAGGCGCGCGGATCGTCGCCGAACTTTGCGGCAGCTTCTTCGTGTCCGTAGTCAACACGAAACACGCGCGGCCACTGCGGCCATGGGTTGTTGGAAGATCGCTGCAGCGGCGGTTTTTCGACGATTTCAAAATTCACCAGTGACTTGCATCCATGACGCATGGAAGTGCCCAGACAATCGTTGCCTGTGTCGCCTCCGCCAATCACCACGACATGCTTGTCCTTCGCGCTGATGAACTTGCCGTCTTCAAGGCTGCTGTCCAGCAGGCTGCGTGTGTTCGGACGCAGGAAGTCCATCGCATAGTGGACTCCGTTCAGTTCACGACCTTTGACCGGCAGGTCCCGCGGACGGGTTGAGCCGGTGGCGAGGACCACGGCGTCGAAGTCCTCCAGCAACTGCGACGCCGGGATGTCCGTACCGATCGTCGTGCTGGTAAAGAACGTAATGCCTTCCTGTTCCATGATGCGGACTCGGCGATCGACAACATCGTGTTTTTCAAGCTTCATATTCGGAATGCCGTACATCAGCAATCCGCCCACACGATCATCACGTTCGTAGACCGTAACCCAGTGCCCGGCCTTGTTGAGCTGTGCGGCAGCGGCAAGTCCCGCTGGTCCGGAACCAACTACGGCGACCTTGCGTCCCGTGCGGACCTGTGGCGGTTGAGGAATCACCCAGCCCATTTCGAACGCATGATCGATAATCGCGCATTCGATGTTCTTGATCGTGACGGCCGGTTCGATCACGCTCAGACAGCAGGAGCCTTCGCACGGAGCCGGGCAAACTCGGCCGGTGAACTCAGGGAAATTGTTGGTCTTGTGCAGTCGGTCCAGTGCGTCGCGCCAGCGGCCCTGATAAACGAGATCGTTCCATTCGGGAATGAGGTTGTTGACCGGGCAACCGGAGGCCATATTGGCCATCAGATCGCCGGTATGACAGAACGGTACGCCGCAGTCCATGCATCGCGCACCCTGGAGCTTCAGTTCTGTCTCCGGCATGTGCTCGTGGAACTCATTCCAGTCCAGAATGCGCAACAGAGGATCACGATCTGTGGGATCCTGTCGTGTGTATTCTTTGAAGCCGGTTGGCTTTCCCATGGTACGCTGCTTTCGGTCCAGTTTCGTTCGTCAAAGTTCTCAGTAGTTCAACACAGTGCCGCACGCAGGGTCCGTTGCCGCCTTGATGGCAGACAACAATCTTGTGGCCGAGCAGAGGTGAAACGGCGGGGCGGTGCAAATAATAGTAGGGGAACGCCGCGACATTCGAGCAAACAGCAGTCCCGCCTCAGAATTCCCGGCAATACTGCTTATAACATGATTCAGAACAGCTCGAAAAAATTCGTCAGGCTGCCAGACAGCTTCACGATAAACCTGGCGGCGTCAGCCCCGTTCACGGCACGATGGTCATACGAGAGCGACAAGGGAAGCAGCAGACGTTCAGTAATTTGCCCGTCTTCCATCACCAGTTGATTTTGGCCACGCGACATGCCGAGAATGGCGACTTCCGGATAGTTCACGATCGGAGTGAACGCCGTGCCACCGATTCCGCCAAGATTCGTGATCGTAAAGCTGCCGCCCTGCATTTCCTCCGTCTTGAGCTTTCGATCACGGGCTCGCCCGGCGATGTCGGTCAGTTCTGCGGCGACCTGCAGCACATTTTTCTGATCGCAGTTGCGGATGACCGGAACGACCAGGCCGCTTGGCGTATCGACTGCCACACCAATGTGGTAGTACTTCTTCTGGACCAATTCGCCGGACACCAAATCCACGCTGGAATTGAAGTTTGGAAACGCCTTGAGGGCTCCGACAACCGCCTTGATCATGATCGCGGTCATGGTGATTTTCGGTGAGCCGGGATTGGCTTTGACATAGCGTTTGCGGGCGGACTCCAGTTCCGTGATATCGGCCAGAT
>JAYTAK010000753.1:0-7960 GCA_043737515.1 Candidatus Kuenenia sp.
GCCGTTCCGGCAGCTGTCTGGTACGTGCCGGAACGGCGCTCCGCTTGGTCCGGCCTACCGATGCTGCATGTCGCAGCCTTTTTTTAGATTCCTTACCCATTGCCGCATTCCTTGGTTGGAAGTAAAATCCTTGCATGAGCATCACATCCAAACTTACTGCGAAAAACCAGACGACAATTCCAAAAGCCGTGGTTGAGGCCCTGCAAATCAAGCCCTCATCATTGTTGCTTTATGAAATCGAAGCTGACGGTCGCGTTGTTCTCAGCGCCAAGTCGGCCACATTTCAAGAACTTGCGGACACATTTCCGGCGAAGCGCCCCCGAAAGCCGGTCTCGGATGAACAGATTCAGGCGGCCACTCGCTCCGGAGCTTCTCGTCGATTCCGAAGGGCCCAATCGTGATCGGGCTGGATACCAACGTGCTCGTCCGCTATCTGACTCGGGATGATGAGTCTCAATATCGTGCCACAATGAAACTGCTGACTCGAAAGGCGGCGCGGTTCTTTGTTGCCGATCTGGTTCTGGTCGAAACCGATTGGGTCCTGTCCAGCCTGTACGACTGGACTCGGGACGAAATTGCAGATGCGTTTGCCAGGCTGGTGCAGGTTCACAATCTTCAGTTCGAAGATGAAGACCGCATCCGCCATGCACTCGCCGCTGTTCGACGGGGGGCGGATCTCTCGGACGAGCTGTTGATTGCCATGAACCGCAGGCACACCAAGTCTGTGATTCAGTGTGCCTGCGCGTCGCTTGTCACACCCGACAATTGACGTTGTCATTGGGTTTGGTCGCATGCGATGTGACCACCAGGATTGAAGACTTTTCACTTTGGCGCTACACTCCGAAGCAAGCTCATCCCTCCCTTTGCAATCCCACCACTCATTCAAAGGCTCATCCGATGGCAAACGTTTCTCGACGAAAGTTCCTCAAAAACACCTCGGCTGTCGGCGCTTCTCTGCTGCTAACCGGGACTCGGGCTTCCGGGAAGATCCTGGGTGCCAATGATCGGCTGCGAATTGCCGTGGCCGGGCTGAACGGGCGCGGGCAAAGCCATCTCGGCGGCTGGATGGATCAGGACAACGTGGAAATTGCCTATCTGATTGATCCGGATGAAAAGGTACTGGCTGCAGCTATGAATGGCCTGCAGGGAAAACTCAAGGAGAACTTCAAGGCCAGGGGAGTCGCCGACGTGCGCGAGGCCCTGGAAGACAAGAACCTTGATGCGATCTCAGTCGCCACTCCGAATCACTGGCATTCGCTGATTACGATCTGGGCTGCTCAGGCAGGCAAGCACGTCTATGTGGAAAAGCCCATGAGCCACGATGTGGGAGAAGGCCGGATTGCCGTCGAGGCGCAGAAGAAATACGGAGTCGTCATTCAGCACGGCACGCAGAGCCGCAGCGATGCAAAAACTGCCGGGTTGCATGAAGCGATCCAGAGTGGACAGTTCGGGCCACTGAAAATCTCCTACGGCTACTGCTGCAAACAGCGAGGCAGTATTGGAAACAAGCCGATCTCTGATCCGCCGGCAAATCTCGACTGGAACTTGTGGCGTGGCCCGGCCATGATCGATCAGTTCCACGGCAATTACGTGCATTACAACTGGCACTGGTTCTGGAAGACCGGCAACGGTGACCTCAACAACCAGGGAACTCATCAACTCGACATCGCGCGCTGGGCTCTGGACAAAGAACTTACGCATCCCGTACGCGCCATGGCGATCGGCGGTCGCTTCGCCTGGAATGATCAGGGCGAGACACCCAATACAATGATGGGAATTGCCGAATACCCCAACGGCCAGCAGGTGTTCTTCAACGTGCGCAATGTGGACTACAAAGGCTACGAACGCCAGGTGGAGAATGAGTACTACTTTGAGGACGGAGGCAAAATCGTTCGTGGCCTGTACTATCCATCCGGAAGTTCAGAGGGCGAGAAACTGGACATCAAACCCGGAAAGGTCACGCCCGGCGGCAACTGGGCGGCGTTCATCACAGCCTGCCGCGAAGGCAAACCGGAACTCGCCAACGGCAACGTCCACGATGCTCACTACGGCTGCGTCCTTGGACATCTCATGAACAACTCGTATCGTCTCGGCGAAAAAGTTCCGTTCAACAGCAAAGCCGGACGCTTTGGTGACAACAAAGCCGCCGCCGAGCGCTTTCAAAAACTGCACGACATCATGCAAAATGGCGTCGGCGTTCCGGAAGACGGAGCCGAATACACGGTCGGCCCCTGGCTGACATTCGATCCCGAGACAGAAACTCACACGGGCGATTTTGCGAAGGAAGCCAATCATCTGCTCAAAGATCCGAATCGGTCCGGCTTCGAGGTCCCGACGGCAGCGCAGGTGTAAAGATTTCGGCAAGTGTCAAAGTAGACGTCACTCTCCGAGTGACGCATTCTGAACAAGCCCGTGGGGAGTGCCCGGATGACAGGCACCTTGAGGCACCCTCCGCCAGATGGCGTCCAACTTGGCAACCAACGTCAATGGCTGGCTGCATATGTGCTCAAGATCGCCATAACGTTTTTGTTTACAGACACTTACAAAGATTCATTGTTTAAGATAAGATCTCCTTACTTTAACAAGACAATACTGCGTTAGCTTAGTGGGAGGCGGGCCGATTCGCGAATTGTAGGGAATCGCATTGACTCTCTTGGTCCAGGTCATGGACGAGAAATGAGCAAAGCCCCGACGGGCAACGTCGTGAACGATTTTCATTGGATAGATTGCTGCATTCGTGCCCCAACGGGGCAACATGTGAAAGCCTGGGGCAACGCCCCAGGTCATCGAACAGAAATCGACGAAGCCCCAACGGGGCGAAATGTGACTGCATTCATTTCGCACCGTTGGGGCTTTGATCACTTATCGACCAATTCCTGGGGCGTTGCCCCAGGCTTTCACCTTTCGCCCCTTTGGGGCAAAAACACTTTGTTTTCCTGGTTTTCCTACACCATCACTGGAGAGCGTCAAGCCTAATCCGCAAACCCTTGATGCCTGATGAGCACGGATTTCAGAAGCCAACGCAAACCCGACAATTTGTGAATCCGCCCCGAGACAGAAACCCACACGGGCGATTTTGCGATGGAGTCGAATCAACTGCTGAAGGATCCGAATCGATCGGGCTTCGAGGTGCCGGCGTTAGATCGAGTGTGAAGTTTTCTGCAAGTGAAAGTACAAATTGGCAAGACGATTGATGCCGAGGAGACTCTGATACAAACATCCTGAGGCGGTCATCTACGGTATCCATCCGACTCTTTGAAACAATTTCCACAACATATGTCCGGCGACGCTTCAACGATTAGTCGCAATCGTAGATCGCGATCTGTTACCATGCTTCCGAACATCCAATTTTCCCCAGTTTGCTTTTGAGGCGTCCCGTTTCGCGTGAAATCAAAGAGGTACACGGTATGAAACTGTCGGCCTACATCATCAAAATTGACAGTGGATTTGCGCCGAATCCATTCGGCCACTATTGCACACTTGCGTGCTGTAAGCCGACGATTCGTCGCAATGCGGACGTAGGTGATATCATTGTTGGCACGGCTTGTGCGACTTCGGCGAAACCCGGACACCTGATTTATGCGATGCGAGTTAAATGCGTTCTGACCTACCAGGAGTATTGGAAGGAGCCAAAATTCGCTCACCGCAAGCCGTCATAGAAGACGGCTATCACCCGCCGAGGCGACAACATTTGGCATGAAGTGAATGGTGAATGGAAAGTTGCCTCAGGTGCGTTCCATAACGATAGCCACTGGAAAAGGGACACGGGCGGGAAGAACGCCCTGATCGGCGCAAATTTTTTTTACTTTGGCAAGGCAGCAATTCCCGTAGCCAAGCAATTCAAGCGCCTGCTTGCGACGACTCAAGGCCACAAGAACACTCTTGATAGAGAGTCGGTTGATAGAAGGTTGATTGACCAGTTCTGGAAATGGATCGAGACGAAGGCACAAAAGGATAAAGGACGAAACCAGGGACGGATGGCTGTGCCAATGGACTTCACCGACGATGCCCGTCTCACACAGTGCCGAGAAATCGAGGAGGACGATATTGACGAATCACAGCTTCGCTAGAAAATCAGTCGTCGGCAAACGACTGGTGAGAGGATCACAACAATGACATTGTGGAAAATCTACTCGATGGAGGACGAGTACCCCGGACTTTGGCAGCAGTGGTATCGTCATCAGTGCGCTGGAATAGGTTTTCCGCCTCACTCGGGCCACAAACTTCACGGGAAAACGAAAGATGACGCCGGATGGCGTAGAACTCGAAAATCTTTGCTTAAGATCAACGTCGGCGACTTTGTCGTCGTTGCGCTAAAAGGTAATCGAGTCGCACGACTTGGGCAGGTAACGGAGCTCCACATTGAGGATGACGACTGGGATCCGCTCGTGCCTATCAGCAAGGAAATTCCTTCCGGACAAATGGGTCGGCGGATTCTTGTGCGATGGGACCTGACATGCGGCCCTGAAGATCGCGATTTAGTGGTAGCTCTCCCCGACGGCTCACGCTTTACCAATGGCGAGCTTCGACCCACGGTTGCTGAGATTCGATCACAAACACTCAAACAGCTGCGGGCTTCAATGAACGAACCGACAAATTGGGTCGGTCTGCTTTCGCATTTCCGGTACGAGAAGGCTTTGTCGGATTACGTTGGTGCGTATCCTCACCATCTGGAAGATGGTTTGGTTCCATACCCAAACGCGAAGGTCCGAGAGAAAGTTTTTACGGATCGCACTCGACTCGATGTGCTTTTGCTTGATCGCAATCAGAGGCCGGTAATCGTGGAGTGCAAGCAGGGAGCGCCGACTGCTGAAAATCTCAAACAGCTTCGGGGCTACATGAAGCTGCTTCGGAACGAAACAGGTCGGCAAGACGTCCGCGGCATCCTTGTACATGGCGGTGCCCGTAAACTTCGACACGAAGTGCTCACCGCCGCTGACATAGCTCCGCGAATAGAGATCGTCCAGTATCATCTGCAGGTTGACTTCGCGGGAAGTTCCGCTCGATGAAGAGCAATCGCACCAATTGTCTGCAACGATTCGAACAATCGACTCGACGCACTGAATGCGCGAACGCCGGAATCAGCAGACTCTATTTCGGACGAGACGATGCATTAATGCACAAGAATTCCACAGGGCAATGGCGCGGACATAGGCAGTTTTCCGCCACGATGGGGCTCGTCCCCATCGAGCGGTGATCATCACCAGTCAAGAAGCCAGCAATGCGTTTTCGCCACTGCGGGAGCTTGCCTCCGTAGAGTGATGATCAATGGAATCACGCCTCCATGCGGTTCTTGAGACACTTTACCTAGCGTCATCACGAAGAGTGAATTGAGATGATGTTTCATGGAGGACACCGATGAAGTACAAAAGTCCGTTAACTACTTTCGCGTTTCGTGCAGGCCAATTCAGCCATCGCCCGGAATCCTTTCCAGGAGGAAATCGATGTGAGTGATGCGAGAGTGTCTCAAGCTTTATTGTCCATGAGTTCGCCAAGCAGAATTACGTTGAGTTGAGCGAGATTTCGAAAACCCAGATCATTCGTCAGCAAATTGGCTGACGAGTGCAAAATTGCAGTGGCCGCATGAATCGCATCTGGAGACCGAAGGCGCGAAACGTTCGCACGAATTGCAGCGGCCTCTCGCAAGACCGACGGAGAAATCGGGATCAATTCAATGCCGAGGAGCGTGAAGAACGTTTCATAGTCGTTCGCCAACTGCTTGAGTCCAGCGCGATACGGCCCCACCAATGTTTCCAGCAGCACGAGTTCGCTCACGACAATTGAGACCTGCCCGGCTGCCACAGACGACCATAATGGCCTGAGGACCGAGCTGTATCGCGGGTGTTTTTCGACCGTGTAAATGACAATGTTGGCGTCGATACACAAGACTCCCGAAGCGGGCAGAGTCATCGTTCCCATGACTCCCGTTCCTGCTGTAGCAGTCGTTCGTATGAATCCCAATCCGCGACCGCTCGAGGCCCGGCAGGCAACGAGTCAATGAACGCGAGGACGTTGGTTTTTGTGGCAGGCAGATCGGCATCGGCACGAACTACGACTTCCACCCATTCACCATCGTTCAGTTCAGGAGCAACCAGTTCGACGCGATGCCCCGGCATCACCTGAACTCTCTGCCTGACAACCAGCATTACTGTTACTCCTTGACTGTGGTGATACCCGGGACGCATTTTCTGTGTTGCAGTGTAACGATTTTCATCGACCATGACCGCACAAATTGTTGGAAACCCCTGATTGAACGATCTAAAAATCCGGACTCAAACGGGCGGCGGTTCCGGCTTGACGGCGCTTTTGGGATTCACGCCACGCGACACACTTACCATCGTTTCCCGCAAAAGGCTGTCGCCGAGGAATTCCAAAGCGGTGTCGAGCCACCGCACTCCCAAAGGGGCGAGCTGCCGAATGGTTGTTGCCTGAGCCGACAGCGATGTTGACACGTGGAAGGTAAGACGGTATCTTACCTGTCATGAAAACAAAGGTCTCCAGTAAAGGTCAAATCGTGTTGCCTGCAGAACTGCGGGAGCAGGATCACATTCTGCCGGGTCAGCAGTTTCAACTCGAACGCTTGGAAGCGGGGCAGTACCTGCTCAAACGAGAACCCGCAGGTGACAATTCCGGAGTTGTCGATTGGCTGCTTTCCTGTCCTTCAAGTGACTGGTTTCAGCCACTGCCCTCAGAATCGACCGACGAGTTATGAAGTATCTGGTCGATGCCAATGTGCTGAGCGAAGTCACTCGGCCTGCTCCGTCTCCTGCGGTTGTTGATTGGCTGCGAACGCACGAACCAGACTTGGTTGTCACACCCATTGTGCTTGGTGAAATTCAATACGGAATCGGACTAACGGCCTCCTCCAGCAAGCGGAAGGCTTTGCAGCAGTGGTTTGAGGATGGCCTGCAACGTCTCCGGGTACTCGATCTTGATTCAGGCACCGCATCTGCCTGGGCCGCACTGCTTGTTCGCCTCAAGAGAAAGGGACAGGCGATGCCGGTGAAAGACAGTCTGATTGCTGCGTCTGCCCTGCAGCATCATTTAACGATCGTCACTCGCAATATCGCCGACTTTCGAAACGTCGGCGTGCCGCTGATGAATCCGTTCGATTGAAAATGAAAGCGGTGTCGGGCCACCGCACTCCCAAATGTTGACGATCAGTTACCGGCTGGCTGGCCGTGTTTTCTGGGGTCGCTGCCGCCGGTGAGTTGGTTGGTTTGAAATGCCGCGCCTTGAGTGGCGGCGAGGGATGATGCACGCTGTGTGATGTGGCCGCGGGCTTGCAGCGGTGCGGAAACTGACTGGAAAAGTTCTGGTTCCAGCAGCAGTTCATCAGGTGACCATTGGTGATGAAATCTGGGTGCGGCGACGGCCTGATCGACGGGCATCCCGAACACCGTGTGATTGAGAAGGCTCTGCAGCGTGGCCGTGATGATGCGCGGACCACCGGATGCGCCGCAGGCGTATGTCGCTTTGCCGTCTTCGATGATGATTGTCGGTGTCATGCTGCTGAGAGGTCTCTTGCCCGGAGCGACGACGTTGGCTGCACCCTGGATCAAGCCGAAGGCGTTGGCTTTGCCGGGATTCGCGGCGAAGTCGTCCATTTGATTGTTGAGCAGAATGCCGAATTCAGGCACGACCACAAAACTGCCGAACGTCAGGTTGATCGTTTCCGTACAGGCGACTGCATTGCCGTCCGCGTCCATGACGGAAAAATGACTGGTGCCACCGTCGTCGTTTGCAAAGAAGCGACCGTAGTCCTGCATCGGTCGCGTCTTCTGCAGTTCAATATGAGCCGCGATCTGTGCGGCATATTCTGCGCTGAGCAGTCTCGTGACGGGGACTTTGACGAAGTCTGCGTCTCCCAGAAACTCGGCACGATCCGCGAAGGCGTGCTTGAGTGACTCCGTGACGACATGGATGTAGTCTGCAGAATTATGATCGAGCGATTGCAGCG
>JAYTAK010000754.1:0-3479 GCA_043737515.1 Candidatus Kuenenia sp.
GTCTGGTGATGATCATCGCTCGATGGGGACCAGCCCCATCGTGGCGGAAATCCCCTCTTTCCGCACCAACTGAGCCGCAAGCACCCAACGACTCGTCAGTCTCCTCATCTGAATTCTTCTCAGAAAAACAACACTCTTAACGTTTGCTGAACAGGAGGAGCACAGATGCTTGGCACCAACGCATCAACTGTGACACCAAATGTCAGCACGGTCTTTCTTGCAATAGGCAAGGAACGCTCAACAATTGGTCATGTCGTGTTCATCAACGACGAACCAGAGTTTGAATGTCAAGAGACGAAAAGAGTGATAAAGTGCTGTGAAAAGACGCACGAACAACTTGGCTGCACATCCCAAATTGGGAACAGCCTTTAGAATTCTGCACAAAATGCGGGGGTTCAATTCTGATGAAAGACCTAAGCAGCGCTAATAATGATCGGGCCCGAGCCCATACGGCATTGGTATTCGGGGTATTCGGGATTACTATCTCTGGCCTGTTTTTATTGTATTGTTTTGCTTTCGCACGCATCGTCGATCCGGACCTTCAGGGATTCGCGCGATTCAAGTTGATTGCATATCGTATGTTTGAGGTTCTTTTCCCTGGAATTGGAACAATTCCAGCGGTGTTCGTTTTCGTTGCTTCGATTATACATTTCATTCGCGGCGGCTGCTTCTGCCTCAAAGCATTCTCTTCGCGGAATAAGAATCATTCAACGAAAATTGAATAGCAGAACATGAATCAATGTCTACAATCAGTTTGGTCAGCAGTCGAATTCTTATCAGGTGCATGACGGCAGCGTGAATATGGCCACCACACCGCAAGTCCGGTACAACTACTTTCACGGCGCGGGCAACAGGATCCGCATGGCGGGGATGACCGACCCAAACGGTCGCAATCTGACGTACGACTACGGCATCGCAGGCGGCATGAACGACGCCTGCAGCCGGATTGTCGGTGATCAATGCGTTGGATTCACTTAATCTGGCGACGTACCAGTATCTGGGCACGTCAGGCTTTGTGAACGTGGCCTCTGGTCAGCCGGGGATCAACTGGACATTGTATGAGTCTTCCAATGATCCCGTCACCGGTGACATCTACTCGGGCCTCGATCGGTTTGGTCGAGTCGATAACTGCCTGTGGCAGAAGGGCCGCACGACGCTTGGACAGATTCAGTACGGGTACGATCGCGCTTCCAATCGCATGTGGCGAAAGGACGGTGTGCTGACGGGATATGACGAACTGTATCAGTACGATGGTCTGAATCGTCTGAAGGATCAGATCCGAGGAACTCTTAACAGGGCACAGACGGCGATCACGACCAAAACCTTCCAGCAGCAGTGGGCACTGGACGCCACCGGTAACTGGCAGTCCTTCAATCAGGACACGGATCGCAACGGCACATGGGATCTCTGGTAGGATGGACATTCATGTCCGTCGTTTGTCCAATACACCTTGCCAATGAGAAGATCGTAGCGGATGGAAATACTTCGTATGAGCTGTGTATTCTGGTGAGGACTCGGACATGAATGTCCAAGCTACAACGGCCAACAAAGCGAATGAGATCACCGCCATCAACCATACGACTGGTGCGGCCTGGGTGACTCCGGGCTATGACAAGGCCGGGAACATGATCGGGATTCCGAATCCGACGCAGACCACCAATGGCACGTACGACGCCTGGAACCGTTTGATCAGCGTCTCCGACGCCTCAACGAGCATCACCAACGACTATGATGCTCGCGGCTTCCGGATCAAGCGAACTTCCGGCGGAGTCGTGCGACATTACTACTACACGCCCGGCTGGCAGTGTGTGGAAGAACGCACCGGAACATTGACATCTCCCGAACGTCAGTTCGTGTGGGGTCTGCGGTACATCGACGACTTGGTGATCCGGGATCGCTCAACGGCCAACAACGGCTCGATCAACGAACGCCGCTACGCCATGCAGGACGGCAACTGGAACACGATCGCGATTTGCGACATCACCGGCTTCGTCGGTGAACGCTATGCATATTCGGCGTACGGCTCGCCGGTGTTTATGAACGGGCTCGGCATCGTGCAGACGTCGTCGGCGATCGGGTTTGAGACGCTGAATGCGGGATACCGATTTGATGGCGCGGCGCCACAGATGTGTTACGTGAGGAACCGATTTCTGCTGCCGATGATCGGGACATGGAACAAGAGAGATCCGCTCGGGTATGTCGATGGGATGAACTTCAATGAAGCCGTTGTGAGTTGTCCGGTTTCAGTAGTGGATCCATACGGCCTTCAATTGCCAATTCCTCGTCTTGTACCCCGTGTCATTCCACGAGTCTGGATCTACGTGCCTCCTCCAGAGCCGTTAGTAGCTCCGATTCCACCGATTCCACCGGTTGTGTCCGTGCCCCCAGTACCAGTTATGATCAAACCTCCGCCACCTTGGCCAAAGCCAGGTGAACCAGAACCAACTGCGCCATCTCGTTCTGACTGTCCGGGATATGGGACACAATCTAAACCATGGGAATATCCCAGTGCCGGACGAAATGGCAGTGACTGCAGCGATGCTTCACTACGGACTTGGGATCGAAACATTAAGCGGTTGTGCAATGATCAGCGAACAGGCACTTCCTATCCGGGATGTTCTTCAATTCCCTCGACTTTTTGGAGCTGTGACGAAATCAAAGATCTGAAGAGGAAATGGGAACGTTGTGCGAACACTCGCAGAGCGAGAGAACAGTTGTGTTTTCGAGGGGGCGATGCTACGCACGCACATGAAGTTGCCCTCGCTGATTATCAGGTAAGCTACTGTTACTTCCTGCAGCGGTATTGGGAATGCCCAGGATTTAAATCGCAGCCGCCTTGGCGCTGGGATCCCATTATTGCATAGTATTCAATCGAAGGTAAGACAGATGCTGGATGATCGCAACTCCTTGTTAGTCCGTCTCCATGAAGTGTTTGATGGAGTCACGCTGGAGGATGGCATTGGTCTAATGGAAGCACTGGAAATTGATAGTCACAGTTCAATCGAAGTGAGTACGATTGCTAGAAACGGCGACGAAAAAGAGGACTGGAAATGCCTGACTGCCGATCGACTTCGTGGTACTTTCGCAAGTTTGTCATACTTTGACCCGAAGGGAATGCGTTTTCACTTGCCTGCTTTCCTGACAGCAGAATTGCAGTCGTTACTCGAAGAAGATCTGATTTGGCAATTGTGTCAAGTTGATGGTTGGTGCGGGGAGCGCTTTTCAGTTCTAACATGGGAACAGAAGCGGTTGATTTGCGACATACTACGGTATCTGGTGAACCAACATCGGTATGCCGGACAGCGAAATATGATCACAGTGGCAATCGACAAGTATTGGGGAATTTAGCTGGCTGGAAATTCGAGAGAGAAGGTGGACACAAAAAGGTGGCAGCGACGAATGGCACTGTCGGGGTCTGTCAGCGCGCAAGATGTCTATTGGCGGAGTGAAGTTTTTTTTGTAAACTTCGATCCGTCGGA
>JAYTAK010000755.1:0-7937 GCA_043737515.1 Candidatus Kuenenia sp.
TGAAGGTGACCGACCTGCGCCGCGAAGAGTTTCATCCGGAAAAGAATTTCATTACCGGATACGTGCCTGGCGGCGACCCGATGGTGCTGGATTCTGGAATCGGATTCTGCATTCCGGCAGGTTCGGTTGTTGGGCTGGAATTGCACTACGTCACAAACGGTGAGGCCACAACCGACCAGACATCCGTCGGATTTGTGTTCGCCAAAGAGAAGGTGCAGAAGCAGATTCAGCATTTTCAGTGTCATACAACGCGGTTTGCGATCCCGCCCGGAGACGCTCACCACAAAGTCGCGGCGTCGCGAGAATTCACGTTTGATGCCACCGGAATCGGAATGTTCTGCCATATGCACGTCCGAGGCAAAGACATGCGGCTCGAAGCGACTCCGCCTGACGGAAAACAGGAAACTCTGCTCCTGGTGCCGAACTACAGCTTTGACTGGCAATCTTCCTACCGCTGGCCTGACAACGCACGCCGTTTCAAGCAGGGAACTCGGATCAACTGCATCGCCCATTTTGACAATTCGTCGTTCAATCCTTTTAACCCGGACCCTGCGGCAACCGTCCGCCATGGATTGCAGACATCCGATGAAATGATGTTTGGTTTCTTGTTTTTTACACGCGATGATGAAGCACTGAATCTGACCATCGATCCGAAGACCGGGCATGTGCTCGAAAACTGAACACTGGTGCTCCGTCCAGATTTGATTTTCGGGTTCAGGTAATCACCCGGAACGCATCAGCGTCCGGTTCTAACTCCGTTTAACCGCGTGGGCATCGCCCCGCGCTCAACCGTAATCAGCCGGAACGCATTAGCGTCCGGTTCTAACCGTGGGCTAACGCCCAGCGGCTGATGAACACAACCCGAAGTTGATGATTTGACACAGCACTAGCCAATTGTGGAACTGATTGAATGAGTGGCATCGTAGGGATCATGCTGTCGTTGCTGCTGTTGATGTATCTCGCATATCGCGACGTGAGCGTCATTGTGCTCGCCCCGATCTGTGCGCTGTTGGCGGTGTTGCTGGATGGCAACCTGCCCGTGCTGGCTGCGTACACACAGATCTTTATGAGCAGCGTCGGCAATTTCATTCGCGACTATTTCCCGCTGTTTCTGCTGGGAGCGATTTTCGGCAAGCTGATGGAAGACTCAGGAGCTGCCGCCAAAATTTCGGACGTCGTCGTCCGCGCCGTCGGTGCTGAACGGACGATCCTCGCCATTGTGCTCAGTTGTGCGATTCTGACGTACGGCGGCGTCTCGTTGTTCGTGGTCGTGTTCGCTGTCTTTCCGTTGTCGCGTTCTCTGTTCCGCCAGGCTGGCATCCCGCGACGACTCATCCCCGCCACCATTGCGTTGGGATCGTTTACGTTTACGATGACCGCATTGCCGGGCACTCCGCAGATTCAGAATCTGATTCCCATGCGGTTTTTCGGCACCAATGCGTTCGCCGCGCCGGGACTCGGCTGCATCGGCGGGCTGATGATGTTTGTGCTTGGGATGCTGTGGCTCAATTCGCGCGCGGCACAGGCGCGACGCGACGGTGAAGGTTTCGGACCCATTCTCCCGATGGATGAAATCGCGGCGGAAAGTCCGACGACCGGCAAGTCGCAGCAACTGCCGTCCGCCTGGGCTGCCTTTGCGCCCATCGTCTGCGTAGTCGCGCTGAACTTTGTGTTTTCACAATTCGTGATCCCCGCCTGGGATACTGGCTATCTGGCGACGAAGCAGTTCGGGAACACGGATCTCAACAGAGTCCGGGGTCCCTGGGCGACGATCCTGTCGATGGCAGTCACTTTGCTGTTCACGATATCACTTCACTTCCGGTCGATTGATAAACTGAAGACTTCGCTGGCGCTGGGTGCCCGGTCCGCGCTGCTGCCGGTGTTCAATACGGCATCAGAAGTCGGATACGGAGCAACGATTAAAGCTCTGGCTGGTTTTGTGCTGGTGCAGAAGTTCGTCACCGGCATCGCGCCGGGAAACCCGTTGATCTCAGAAGCCGTTGCTGTGAATGCGCTCGCGGCGATCACAGGTTCAGCGTCCGGTGGCTTGAGCATCGCATTGGAGACTCTTGGCGAGACCTATTACAAGCGAGGCCTGGAGGCCGGGATTGATCCGCAGTTGCTGCATCGAATCGCCTCCATGTCCTGCGGAGGTCTCGACAGCCTTCCGCACAACGGCGCATTGATCACGTTGTTGCTGATTTGCGGCGTGACGCATCGCCAGGGTTACAAGGATGTGGCCGTGGTGACGATCGTCTGCCCGCTGATCGCTACGGCGACGGTGCTGGTGCTGGGCACGCTGTTTGGTTCATTTTGACCTGCGGCACAGTCAGCAACCCCGCGATGCCCACGCCGCCGCGCGAGACTGAATTGCTGAATGTCCAGCGCATCGATTGAACGGGTGCATCGTCTCATTGGTGGTGTGATGAACCGTAATTCTCTGAAACGAGCCATGTCAGTGCCGTATGTGTTGCACGCATCTTTCAGCGGATTGCCGATGAACTTGCCGTTCAACGATAAACATCTCATCCATAGCCGTGTTGAGTAGACAGCGACTGATCAGTCAGCATGTGAAGAGGTCACCGAAGTCTCTGCTCCAATGGCGTTGACTTAAGGCGAGCGGGGGATGTCAATCCCCTGATATTCGTCGCGAACCCACTCAAATCAGGGGACTTACGTCCCCCGCTCGCCGTTGGAATTCGTTAAGTCCACGCCATTGGTCTCTGCTTCCCTGGAACCCATCGCCACGGCACCATTCGCAGCTCATATCGCGGAGAAAGCCGGTCGCCAGCCGATCGACTACAGGCAACTGCGGGACCTCGTGTTCTGTCCGCAATGCATTTGGCGGCCGGGGTTAAAGGCTTGTCGTTACCCACATCTTCGTTTCCGGAATCGGACGTTTTTCGTTCGACCCGAGCCTACGGCGAGTTTCTGGTCCGGTTCGGCGTCTCACATCCTACAACGTTTCATTCAGAAGGCCCGGGCAGTATCTCCACGACCCCATCCGGCTTGCCCGGATCGGTGAGCAAAGATGGTGGGCTAAGAAAAGACCACGACACGCAAGACAACCCCATCCGCCTTGTGCGGATGGTGGAAAAGATCGAAAGCATGGCGCGCAGGCTGAATATTTTTTAATGGCCCGCTTATTCACTGGGATTGAAGCATCTGGAATTCATTTGACTACGCGAGCAATCAGGACTTTTTTCTAGCCACGAAACAACACAAAAAGCACAAAGAAAGCAAAACACGATCCATGAAATGAGTGATTCTTTGTACTACTAACGATTGATATGTTGTTGTCCCGCGAAGATTTTCAGGTGACGGCTGGACGAGATTGAGGCGGGTGCCACAGGAAAATAACGGACAGGAAGATGGAAAGACCGAAGCGGAATTGCCTTCCGGAATTTCTGATCGCAAAATCCCTGTCCCGGGAAATGGCAGAACGATGAGGGCAGGACAATAAACCACACAGACAAACGCTTCTGATCGTTCTGCCCCCATCGTTCTGCCAAAGTCCGGAGGATTGAGCGCAGACGTGTCAGCAAATACAGCGAAGAGATGGACGGACTGGCATAACACATGGCACAAAGGGTTTTGGTTGCGGCATGAAGGGCCGCGCTGGGCTTTTTGCGCGCATCTTTTCGGCCGTAGTTTTTTCGGATTTCGAGATTCGGAATTCGGATTTCGGATTTGCGGCTTCGCCGCGCTGGGTCTTTTGTGCCTTTTCGTGGCTAGAAACCAACACCTCCTGTCGGGCTGTCAGATTCCAGAATGGTGAGTTCGCATGTACGTACATCGGAAGTCTAATCATGGAACCCAAGTGGCATTCTCGACATAATTGCAGTGCAGATTCCCAATAACTAAGCGGGCCATTGTTTTTTTTGGCGCACGCCGCCTCTTCGGTCGCGAGTCTCATCTCATTCACCATCCGTGCAAGACGGATGGGGTCTCAAAGATGTGGGTAACGTCAAGGGTTAAAGGGCGCCAGCCCGAAACCCCGGGGCTTCCTTCGCTCCGCTCAGTCCAGCCCCGGCCACCCGATCCATCAAAGCACCACTGACTGAGCACTGATGCCGCTGCAACAGGTTTCGGAAAGAATCGGCGGAGTGCCCATCCAAGCCGTCCACTACCGCGGCCCCTGTCCGAATCACGAACCGAACGCCACATCCGGACGGAAGTTTTCCGCGAATCTCAAGCGTCAGGTGTTCCGCTGTTTCGACCATGCGTGCGACGTTCAGGGGAACGTGCTGGACATCTGGAAAGCGTACAAAAAACTCGACCTCTCCGAAGCCGCCGAAGACCTCGCGAAAACCTTCGGAGTCCCCCTGCCATTCCTGCCCTCAGGGACCCAGAAACAAACAGAAAACAAAGACAAAAAATCTCGCGGGCATCACCCACCCGGCTCTTGACTTTAACCGGTACATCTAACCCGGTTGGCGGCCAAGAAGCGTTGAATCAAAAACCCGCCCGATCCGCCGCTCGGTAACAACTCCGTTTGCGATGCGATGGACACGAAACACATTTGAAAAGTCCTCGGTGCCGCGACCGTAATTCATATTACCTACCTGGTCCTCATCGTCATGCACGTAGATGAGCCCGTAACTGCCGCCACCATTTTCCGCAATCCACTGAATCATTTCCCAAACAAATGATGAACGATGGTTTCGGGAAACGCAGAACATGAGAATGCCACGATGATTATTGAGTTCTTCGTGCAAGTCCCACTTGATGTAGCACTCGTCATTTGATGCCATCCACTGTCGAAATCGCGACCACAGATTACGGTCAGCGGCGTCAATCACGTCATCGATTTCGTCCACAGAGTCGATGTTTGCAGCGCGATACGGCTCGCGAGATGAACGCAACACGCACCAGCCATATCCAACCAGCATCGGCACCTCTTCTTGCGGCGAACGTCTAGCGTAACCGGGCGGCGACGTTATGCGTTGATTTCAGATTCGACCGAATTCGCCATTCCGGTTCACGCAATTGCTAGCCACGGTCCACTGTCTTTCCGTTCGTCTGCGATTCGAGCCAAACACCATTCGTCAGCGTCCAAATAGAACCCTTGGGTGCATCTTCACTCCGTGGTGGCGCTTCGATTTTGAGGATGCCTCGCGAATCGGGTATGCCAAGTGGCATGAGCATTTTGATTTTGTGACCGCCAACTGTACCTTCCGAATGCACGACAGTAGTTCTACTACCGGTTTCATCTTCCATTTTATATACCGACGACGTTATTGGACCTTTAGCTTGTACACATCGGTAGTGTAGGGTCGCGGATTTTGCCGGGTAGTCTTTACCGCCGAAACGAAGAACGCAGTTTTTGACCGGTATCGTGAAACGCATTTCTGACTTGCCACTACTTCCATTTTTTGCAACATCATGCATTTTATCGACAACCATTTTGTTGGGAAGAACGAAGTGCAACAGATACTGTTGCATCAAAAACTGTGGGCTGCCGTAGTCGTACCCATGGCAAACGCAGATGAATCGCGCTTCTTTAACCCATTGAGATTCGAGTACCGCTTTCGGCAACTCCGGTTCCAGATCAAAGCCGACGGGCATGGGCGGAAAGTTGAGTTGAAATGACTGCGGAACAAGGCGGCACCACGGACACGCAGTGGCTTCATTGACAGTCAAGAGGTCGATGTCTTCGTCTCGTGCTCGCGTGCGTGCTTCCGGTGTGAAACCATTGCGTGCGATCAGGACGATCTTATTAACTTGCAAGGCACCACTTCCCCGATATTTGCCAATGATCGCTTCGATTCTTGTAGCATCGAGTTTCCGGCCTTCGTCTTTGGCTTCAACGGCGATCTTGATTGAATACGGGCCGACAGCAGTTTCTACGAGCACGTCGATCTCACGTAGATTGCCCGATGTCTTACTTGGTACCATCGCGGACGGAGTAACGGTCGCGCCAAGCGGAACAAGCGCTTCTTGAATGAGCGTTACAAGTTCTTGAAATGGATTGCTGCGTTTCGGCATCCGATTTGACACCTGTCTGTAGGGCAGAACGCCGAGTCACTAGCGACCGGCCAAAATCAGCCGGTTTGCGCGGATGACTTGTTTAGTGAAACAACAGCCCACGCAAACTCGGCTGAATTTCTTTGTTCGCATTTTGTCTGCGATTCATTGCGATTTGTGATTCTGCGGTTTTCCACCTGGCGATTTTTGGCCGTTCGATCACTGCCGGTTGAAACGCAGTTGAGGTGTCAGATTACGATAGTTCGAGCGACATGGCAAGTGCATCCTGCCGTTCAACGCCGTGGAGGATTTGGTTCAGGTAAAACGCGGCGAAAGTTGATCTTGGGACGAGTGACCGGCGCGAGTGTTTCGGCCGCGAAGCGGCGACAGCATGTAGCCACGGGCGTCAGCCAGTGGATGCGGAATCATAAGGGATTCTGAGTCCCGAAGGGACGACAGCACCGGTCCAACCCACGCTTGCTGTCGCCCCAGTCGGGGCTGTCGGCCAGTCTGATTCCGCCCGACCGTGGGTTTCACCCACGGCTACATGCTGTGGCCACTTCGTGGCCGAATCACGGTAATTGACCGCACGAAAATCCTTCACGGCGTTGCCCGTTGGGGCTATGCGAAGATTGATTTGAATGAAACCTGGGGCGTTGCCCCAGGCTGACATAGGACCAGCCCGTGGGCCTGAAAACAGATCCTAAAAGACTATTCAAAAGGGTGCGATCTGTCCAGTCCGTCGAAAGAGGCGGGATTCTGAATTCTGTATTGATGCTGTGTCTGGAGTTGAAAAATTGAATTCCTGAGCGAATTGTTTGCTGAACCGAATGGAGTGTTCCCCATCCGGCTTCATGCCGGTGGAAACCCCGTTTGCCGACTACCAAACGAACCGTCCCACTGTTTTTCCGGCCCCCAACTGGCTTCATGCCAGTGGATGCGAGGTTTGAAAACTTCGCGGATTTGTTGCCAATGCAGCTGACGCAGGACCGGCCATAGTTTTCAAACCTGGCTTCCACCGACGCAAGGTCGTGTGGGGAGCGGCCTCCTGGGTTCTTTTCGTTTTAGTTGCCAAACCTTTGTCCACTGGCACGAGGCCAGTGGGGCCAATAAAACTGAGGTTCTTCCCGCCGGAACTGCGAAACCTTTGAATCACGCAATCCACAAAAATGCCATTGCAAACTCAGGACTGGAGAGATCGCACCCGATGAACACAGATTAACAGTTGACTTATATCTGTGTGAATTTGTGTTTATTTGTGGTTGCTGCCGTAGCTTGCATGATGAGGCGTGAACGCGGTTCAACGACAAATAATCTGCGCGGCGGCCGCAGGATGATTTCAGCGACACGGCAATCCTGCGTCGTGTGTAGAGATCTGATGCGCAGCTGTGGATTATTTGCTCCGGGGTTCGTCCTGAAGGGGTGCCGGAATCCAGCCTGGGCCAACGGCCCAGGAAATATCATCGTGATCAGAAACGCCCTGAAAGGGCAGGGGAATCGCGATTCTGGAACCCCTTCAGGGTACAAACACACTATTAAATCCTGACCTGGGGCGGCGTTTGTCGCGGGAGCGACTTCACTTGCCCCAGGCTATATTCCAGAAGCCTTTCAGGCTTACGTACCTGCAATTTGGTTGGACACAATTCGGCACGGCGCACTTCATTTGTCGGTGAACCATTTTTCTGTCACCAATATTCTTGTCGCACCCGCCCGCCCTTCGGTTACGAGCAAGCTGATAAACTTCGAGGCACGACAAGAATTTGACCGTTAGTCGTACGGAGCAGACGGACGGAGTTGCAGGGAGACGGGGGCAGGAAAATGGGGGAGTGGCGTTTGATTTGGAGTGTCAGGCTGCGAGGGGATGGTGTTGCTCAGATTTCAGTCGTGGCGGACGTAGGAGTTTCCGGGTTGTCGGCGGATGAGGCGGCGCATTTCCAGCATGGTGAGTGTGGCGAGGACTCGGGATGATT
>JAYTAK010000756.1:0-3474 GCA_043737515.1 Candidatus Kuenenia sp.
GGACGTTAGTCCCCTGATTCTTCGTGAGGCCCACAATCAGGGGATTGACATCCCCCGCTCGCCGAAGGCATGCCTCAATTTCGACCGCTCGCAGAATAATCCGGGTTTAGTCTGGATTTCTACGTGGGGAAAGCTTCCAGCTTGCCAACGCGGAATGAAAAACTCAATGCTTTTGGGAAAACCTGACAAGCTGGAAGCTTATCCCACTTTAAATTTCTGCGAACCGACTTTCGAGATCCCACTTGCTGGTGATATGATTCCCGCATGACAAACCCATCTACCATCAGCCTGCCGATCCTGAACCTGTCGAATGCCGAATCGGATCCGTTGGCGGCACTGCAGGCACGACAATATACAGCCCGTGAGCGAAGGCCCTTGCCGATGACCATGGCGGAGGCGCGCGAACGAGGCTGGGATGAACTCGACATCGTCTTCGTGACGGGCGACGCCTATATCGACCATCCAAGTTTTGCCAGCGCCATCCTGGGCCGGGTCCTGGAGTCGGCTGGATTTCGCGTTGGCATTGTCAGCCAGCCTGACTGGCGGTCCTGCGATGCGTGGCGGACGTTTGGCAAGCCGAGACTGTACTTCGCGATCAGCGCGGGGAATATGGACTCGATGATCAACCACTACACCGCCAATCGCAAGGTCCGCAATGACGATGCGTATTCCCCGGGCGGACGCATCGGGTTGAGGCCCGATCGAGCCACGCTTGGATATTGCCAGCGATCACGTGAAGCATATCCAGGTGTTCCGGTGATTGCCGGCGGTGTAGAAGCGTCACTGCGGCGACTGGCGCATTATGACTACTGGAGTGACAAGGTCCGACGTTCCATCCTGCTGGATGCCAAGGCAGATCTTGTCGCTTTCGGGATGGGTGAAGACACGATTCTGGAAA
The DNA here is from genome assembly GCA_043737515.1 of Candidatus Kuenenia sp. GTDB lineage: Bacteria > Planctomycetota > Planctomycetia > Planctomycetales > Planctomycetaceae > SXXK01. The sequence goes on from JAYTAK010000756.1 coordinate 899, forward strand.
TCTCCCGAAGACTGGCGGCCGGTGAGACCGTGCGTGATCTCCGCGACATGCGCGGCATGGCTTATGTGCTGGGGGCGAAGGAATCCGAAGAACGCTTCGGAGATCCTGCCAGCGAGCCGACGTTTCTGCGGCTGCCGACTTTCGAAACGGTCGCTTCAGACAAACCCGCCTTCGCCGAAGCGACCAAGATCATTCACAACGAAACGAATCCGTACAACGCGAAAGGACTCGTGCAGTTCCATGATCGACAGGCGGTCGTCTGCAATCCGCCGCGGTTCCCGATTTCTCAGCCTGCCATGGACTCAATCTACGGACTGCCTTACACGCGACGACCGCATCCATCGTATACGGAGAAGATCCCGGCGTTTGAGATGATCAAGGATTCCGTCACGATCATGCGCGGCTGTTTCGGCGGCTGCACGTTTTGTTCGATTACGACTCATCAGGGGAGAATCATTCAGTCCCGCAGTCATGATTCCGTCATCGGCGAGATTGAAACGATGACTCGCGACCCGCAATTCAAGGGTGTCATCAGCGACATCGGCGGACCCACGGCCAATATGTATGAAATGCGATGCACGCGGCCCGAAGTTGAAGCCAAATGCCGGCGTCAGTCGTGTGTGCATCCGACAATTTGCAAATTGCTGGGAACAGATCACGGGCCTCTGGTGAAACTGATGAAGGATGCACGCGAAACGCCTGGCATCAAGAAGGTCTTCGTCGCCAGTGGAATTCGTATGGATCTGGCCCGTCGATCACCCGAGTACATGCAGGATCTGGTCCGTCATCATGTGGGCGGTCATCTGAAAGTTGCTCCGGAACACTCAGACGCAGGCGTTCTGAATCTGATGCGAAAACCGGATAGCGATGATTTTGAACAGTTTGCCGAAGTCTTTGACCGCGAATCGAAGGCGGCCGGAAAGAAGCAGTACATTATCCCCTATTACATCGCGAGCCACCCCGGCAGCGATCTGCACGCCATGATTGACCTGGCTCTGTTTCTGAAGCGCAACGGTTACCGTCCGGATCAGGTGCAGGATTTTATTCCGGCTCCGTTCGATGTGGCGACGGCCATGTACTACACGGGGATTGATCCGTTTACGAAGAAACCGGTGTATGTGGCTCAGCATCTGCGCGATCGAAAACTGCAGCGCGCTCTGATGCAGTTCTTCAAACCGGAGAATTATTTTGACGTGCGGAAAGCGCTGGAGCAGGCGGGTCGGCAGGATCTGATCGGATCGGGCTGCGACTGCCTGATTCCGTCCAATCCTCCGCGCGAGGCACTGGAGAAACGCCGTGCTGATGCAAATACTCGAATCCGCGGCGAGTACGTCCATACGATTCCGAAAGAAGGCGCATCGGTCGCGAAGGGAAAAACGTCACAAAAACAATCTCGCAACAAGCCCGGAAAGGGCTATCGGCCGGGACGTTCCAGCGCTACAGAGTAGGGTGTGTGCAGCGCCAGCGAAACACATCAGTTACTTATGCTTTTCCAGTGTTGCGTTGCGTTCCGCTGACCCATTTGCAACATGAGCAGAGCTAAGTGTTTTCATCAGTAAGCTGTAAGAGTCCGCGTGGGAACAGATGACGGCTCTCGGGGACGAACCTCGATTCCGCGCTGAAGTACATGTAGTGCGTAATTCTCATCGTCTCGGCTTCGATATCGATCACGTTGAAACTGTTTTTTTCGCGTTCACGGCCACGACCTCGACGGGAAGTTGACGTACCGGACTGGACGATGACAATCCCTCGCTCGCGATGCACGCCGGGATAGAAATCCAGCGTGTTCCCGATGTACGCGCGATGTAAATGGCCGCCCAGAATCATATCCACCCTGTCTTCGACAAATTGCGTCACGGCCCGTTCTGCTTTTGGCATGGCTCGGTCATTTAGAGTGTCCGGGGCCGGAGCGAAGTGATGGTGGGCCACAACAATCCTGGCCGCTCCGGAGGGGGCATCCGCGAAGATCTTTTCTGCTGCATCCAGTTGCCATTGAAAAATTCGACCGTTGCTGATCGCCGAATGCGGTGCGGTTGAGTCCAGGCCGACGATGACTGCATGATCCAGATGCAGGACAGGATTCAGATCCGCACAAATGAATTCTTTGTAAAGTCCGTGTGGATCAAGTAATCGTTCCTTCAGGCGATAAAGCGGCACATCATGATTGCCGGGCACGTAAAGTCGCGGGACATCGGGCAGCCGGGCCAGAAAGTCTCGCGCCTGTTCGTATTGCTCGCGTTTGGCCCGCTGCGTGAAGTCGCCGCTCACCACAATCGCGTGCATCCCCAGTTCCGGCGCGATCTTCACGATTGCCTCTCCGACTTCCGGAAGGAACGGTGGTCCGAAATGAAGATCCGAAAGGTGCAGGATTCGAAGAAGTGGCCGAGGACGATGCATGGCAGTTCCGCTGAGATTTCAAAAGTTGCTGGCGCTGGATCAGGTTTTCAATCTATTCTGCGCTTGGGCTTTAGCCACAATGCGCTAAACTAGTGTCCGGTCAGTGGTGCTTTGATGGATCGGGTGGCCGGGGCTGGACTGAGCGGAGCGAAGGAAGCCCCGGGGTTTCGGGCTGGCGC
>JAYTAK010000757.1:0-7929 GCA_043737515.1 Candidatus Kuenenia sp.
CGCACGTTCGCGGACGAACACCAAAGACATCGGCGAAGCGTCACGCATCGTCAATTCACTCCTCACGCTGATGGAAGAATACGACGCGCCCGGATTGCTGGTGGCGACCACGAATATCGAGGATTCCCTTGATACCGCTTTGTTCCGTCGCTTCGACGACGTGTTTCAAGTTCCACCACCCGGAGCCGCCGAGGTCGAGAACCTTCTCAAACTCACGCTTTCCGCCGTGAAAGTTACCGAGAACCTCGATTGGGAAAGTATTGTCCATTCCCTGGCAGGGGCGTCCGCTGCAATGGTCGTCAAGGCAGCCCAGGACGGAGCGAAGGCCGCTGTGCTATCCGGGCAAAAGGTGGTCACGGTCGATCACTTGAAAACCGCCGTCGCCGAACTGAGACGGACGGAACCAGAAGGAAAGCTCGGGTAATTCACAATGCCAACCAATCACGCATTCGAGCATCTCCCTTTGGTTCGTCGAGAAGACGGACCAGCCAGGTATGCGCGCCCACGCTTTTTCGACAGTCCACTGACGATAACCAACAGGACTAACCGGGGTGCCCACAGCGCCAGCCTTGGCGGACAGGTTACTTCTGTAACCACCAATTGGCGAACGAAACTCGATGCCCGGACTCAAGCTGGCCTTCCCGCCATCGACAAGGGCATCCCGTTACTGCTGCAAATCGATCCGACGCTCGACATCGACAACCTTCGGCACTATTTCGGGTTCGAGATCATTTCAGAACAGGACGACGGGTTCGTCATCGTGGCGTCCGAAGACGAGTCGCTCGCATACTTCCAGCAGAAACTCAACGACTTCATCGGCACCGTCGAGGGATCGGCGGGCATCGCCAAGATTCACGAGCTTCGCGAAGACTTGACCAGCGAAGAACGCTTGAAGCGGATTTTGACCGACCGGCTGTTCGCCGAGCTACCGCAACTCGACACCGACGCACAGTACATAGTCGATGTAAGCATCTCCTGCCAGGGCAATTGGATTCTTCCCAAGAAGCCAAAGCGAGGTCGCCTCACTGACAAAACATGGGCTAAGAAAGAATCGGAATGGTCGAAGGCACGAAACGAAGCTTACGAGCATTGGGACAAACTGAAAGACGAGCGGCTCGCCACGGTTCAGACATTCATCTCGTTCTACCGTGGCGAGATCACTGGCGACGCTGCCCCGAACTCGGATGTGCCGCCAGACTATTTCGAGCTTCGCATTCGCTTGCCCGGACGTGGCCTCAAAGACCTGATCCTCAATCATCCCTACATCTTTGAAGTCGCGGAACCGGACGAGATTGAATTGCCGCAGCAGCACGCCCGTCAGTTACGCGACATCAGGATTCGGTTGACGATTAATCCCCCGGCAAACGATGCCCCCGTGGTTTGTGTCATCGACAGCGGCATCCAGGAAGAACATCTTCTCCTGGAACCGGCCATCGACAAGGAAACTTCCCATTGTTTCCTGCCTAATACTCCGGCGACCGAAGTCGCCGACTACGTCGTCAATGGCGGTCACGGAACCCGCGTCGCCGGTGCCGTCCTCTACGCCGATGACATTCCCGATGCCGATACTTTCGAGTCGCAGACATGGATTCAGAATGCCAGGGTCTTGAACGCTGACTGCAAATTGCCAGAAGAAGTGCTTCCGCCCGCCCTGATTCGTGAAGTCATCCAGCATTACCATTTGGGTAATCGCAAGACCCGGATCTTCAATCATTCGATCAACGCGGACGCCCCGTGCCGAACAAAGCACATGTCCGCATGGGCAGCGGAGATCGACCGTCTTTGCAATGAGCATGACATCCTCGTCATCCAGAGCATCGGCAACCTCAAGTCGTCTTGCCCCGCGCCAAAAGCGGGTGTCGCCGAATTCCTTACCGGCGGAAAGACTTACCCGGCATATCTCGGAGAGCAGTCCTGCCGTCTCTCCAATCCGGCGCAGAGCCTTCAGGCCCTGACTGTCGGCTCGGTCGCCTACGGCGTCTATGAAAAGGACGACTGGCGAAGCGTAGCAACGCGGCCCGGCGATCCTTCAGCGTTCAGCCGATCCGGCCTTGGAATTTGGGACTCCATCAAGCCCGAAGTCGTCGAGTTCGGGGGAGACTTCCTGCGAACGGCAGGCGCGGCTCCAAGCGTTTCGGCTCCCGGCCACGCCAAAGAATGCTATCCGCCTTTGGTCAGGTCTACCTTGAACGGCGGTCCCGCCTTCGACCGCGACGACGTGGGCACATCCTTCGCAGCCCCGAAGGTGACTCGCATCGCGGCACGCCTACAGAGCGTGTTACCCGATGAATCATGCCTTCTGTATCGCGCTCTGATCGTTCAGTCGGCCCGCTGGCCGGATTGGGCGAAGGACTTGACCCCGGAAGAGCAAACCGCCTTGATCGCACGTATCGGTTACGGCGTTCCCAGCATCGAGCGGGCGACAACCAACACCGACTACCGCACGACGCTCATTACTGAGGGCGAGCAGGAGATCAAGCCAGGTGGATGCCACGTTTACCAAGTGCCGATTCCCGATGCCATTCGTAGCGCTGGTCCCAACTACAACATTCTTGTGGAAGTCACGCTTTCGTATGCAGCGGAACCCCGTCGCACCCGTATGACGCATCGCGGGTATCTTTCGACGTGGCTCGACTGGATGAGCAACCGCAAGGAAGAGCGGTTGGAAGCATTCGTCTCACGGGCCGTGAAAGACGAAGATCCGGCCATCCGTGAAGGCACGAGCTTCGGCTGGGCCATTAGCTCACGCGCGACTGATGGTCAAATCGCCGACGTTCGTCGCAGCATCGGAACCGTCCAGAAGGATTGGGCCTACATCCGGTCCAACGCACTGCCCGAGGATTTCTGCATCGCCGTTCGCGGTCACAAAGGATGGAGCAAAGACCCCGACAACACCGCGAGCTACACGCTGGCTGTGACGTTTGACATCGTGGGCCAGGAGATCGCCATCTATGATCCGTTACGGATTGCTGTCCAGGAACTCCAGACCGAACTCGGCATTGGCGAACTAGAGGCCGAAGCAGAAATCGACATCTAAGAATGAGCATCCAGCAGAGCATGACGAATCAACAGGGGGCGAATGAGCGTGATGAACTTCGGCGATAAAGTCAGTTTCATTTGAACCGTCGCCGACTTGCTGCGCGGTCCGTACAAGCCTGCCCAATACGGGCGGGTTATTTTGCCGTTGACCGTGCTTCGCCGCCTCGATTGCGTGCTGGAACCGACGAAAGAGAAGGTACTTGCCAAGGCTGCCGAACTCAAAGGCGGAAAGGTCGCAAACGCCGAACCGATTTTGAACCGTGTCGCCAAGGCGTCATTCCACAACACGAGCAAGCTGGACTTCCCCAAACTCAAGGGTGAGCCGGACAAGATCGCCGACAAAAAAGGTGGAAGGAACTGAAAATCAGTTCTTCACATGAAGCACAGTGCGATGGAGCACATTGCCGGAACGTCGGGGATTCGACATATCGCTGCAACTGTGTTTTGAACTGAAAACGAAGAGTAGATTGCAACCGATGCGGAGCAGACTGTCCAGTGACTTTGATGGTGGTTGACCCTGTCGAGTGGCATAAGTCAGCGTTGGTGGTTTGCCATGCCTTCTGAAGGGAGTCTCAGTCGGCGGAGCGACTGAACTACGTAGGCGATGTCGCTCCGCCGACTCGCATTTCGCGTCGCGCACATGCGAAGACAACGCCGCGTCGCAGATACCACGTAATTGGCCACGTAATTGGCAAAACGATTGTGAGACAAGCCGCAGATGCCGGACTGCCCTCTTGACACAATCTGAGGGCCGGACTACATCACTCATCAACTGAACGATCATCACCATTTTCCGGTCACCAGGGCCTTCCATGAAAACGTCCGCCATTCGCAGTCTTCGCTTAAAGCTGGCGCGCGATGAATCGGTGTTTGGACTGTGGGTGACCCTGGAAGCGCCCAGCATCACGGAAATGGCCGTCGCTCTGGGGCTCGATTGGGTCGTCATCGATGCCGAGCACGGACACCTCGACTGGAAAGAAATCGCCGAGCACATCCGAGCAACAGTCCGGAGTGATACGGTAGCATTGGTGCGAATTGCGGAACTCAATGGTGGACTGATCAAACGCGCGCTCGACATTGGAGCCGATGGGATTGTGATCCCGTGGATCGAAACGGCTGAGCAGCTTAAGCAGGCGGTGGCGTATGCGCGGTATCCGACAGAGGGACTCAGAGGCATCGGTGCGGAACGGGCAACGGGCTGGGGACAGTGCGTTGCCGAACATGCTGACGAGGCCAACGATCATGTGCTTGTCGTGCCGATCATTGAATCGGTTCAGGCCGTGCGACAGGTGCCGATGATGTGTCAGGTGGATGGCGTTGAACTCATGTGGTTCGGCCCGGCTGACTTTTCTTCCACCGCCGGTTTTCGCGGACAGTGGGAAGGCCCCGGCGTCGCTGAACAGATTCTGAGACTCAAGAACACGATTCGCGCGTCCGGCAAGCATTGCGGACTGCTGGCGACCAGCATCGACAATATGCACGAACGGCAGGCGCAAGGATTCAGAGCCATCGGCGTCGGCACCGATACGGGATTATTGCTGCGCTCACTGAAAGCGTCGCTGGCCGCCGTTGGCCGAGACCGTTCAATCCGCGCGTCGCTGACACCGGACTCGACGAAATCGTCAGTACAAACTCCGCTGGCAAGACCACCGGAATCGATGCGGCCGGATCGAGACGAAGTCATGACTTCCGTCGGTCATGGCGAAACAAAGGAGATCGCTCCGGGCGTGTCTTTTGAATGCCATGTGGGAAGTCACAATCGGGCCAGAAAGCTGACGACGGGGCTGGTGACGTTCGCTCCTGGCGCGGTTCTGCCGTATCACCTGCATGCGTTTACGGAATCCGTGACGCTGCTGAGCGGAACCATGACAATGGATATCGAAGGGCGAAGCTATTCGCTGAAAAAGCTGGACAATGCCGTCATCCGTGCCGGGCAGGCTCATTCGTCGCGCAACCCTTCGTCAACGCAAAACGCCGTGCTGCATATTGCAATGGCTGTCGATATTCCCAGCCGCACTTTGGTGGATAAGTTTTTCTCGAAGAGATCGATGCCGGACGATTCAACCGGCATTCCCGGGGCAGAACGCATTAACCGATTTGCCACCGCGAAACGCAGTGCGGCCGGGCCAAATACGGAATTCGTCGATTGTTTCAACTCCGATCTGATGCCGGGACTGGAAATGAGTGGTGGTTACGGTTTGTTTCATCCTGGCGGCAGGCTCCCGGCTCATGTGCATGACTTTGATGAATCGATCTGCATTATCTCCGGCACGGCGATGTGCATTGTTGAAGGGCGAAGGTACTCCATGAGCGACTGCGCGACCGCTTTGCAGCCACGCGGGCGAGTTCACTACTTTATCAATGAATCAAAGGCCACGATGGAGATGCTGTGGGTCTACGCTGGCCCTCGGCCCGAACGAATCATGGTCGATGAACGCTGCGCGACGGTGGAAGGAAATCCCTGGCGTTGATTTCAAGTGGGATAAGCTTCCAGCTTGTCAAGTCGCATGGTGTGTTTCGCTTCGCTTCACACACCCTACCGAAGAATGACAAACTGATGTGTCGTCCAAATGGTGCCACGGCTGGCCAATTCGTTGGTCTACAGGCAATGTAGGGTGGGACCAGCGGCTGGTAAGCCGCGCCGGCCCACCAATTGTCCGATGTGGTGGGCCTGCGCTTCGCTGGTCCCACCCTACGAATTCAATAACTGGCCAGCCGTGGATTGTCACGCAGACCGTTGGTAAGACGCCGGGATATCTTGTACAAAGCCATGTCACAAGTACATTCCCCTGGCTCGGTCCCGAAAATGACATCACCTGCTTCGTTTCGAGTTGCCCTGACCGCTGATTTCTACGACGCCAGCGGTGCCACAAAGTACCGCGATATTGGTTTGAAGCTGTTCGACGATTGCAATCGGATTGTTGTCAGTCAGTTTTCGGAGCATCATCCCGAAATCGCCCCGCAACAGCTCACCGGGATTAACGGTGTCATCGTGCTGACTCCGCGCGTGACGGCACAAAGCCTGGCACAGAGCCATGATCTGCTCGCGATTGGACGCTTTGGCGTGGGATTCGACAGCGTCGATGTGAAAGCCTGCACGGCGGCTGATGTGTTGCTGTTTATCACCGCCGGAGCCGTCGATCGCCCTGTTGCGGAAGCAACCGTCGGATGGATGTTGGCCCTGACGCACCATTTTCGCATGAAAGATCGCCTGGTCCGTGAAGCCAGATGGGACGAACGAAGCCAGTACATGGGAAGTGAGCTTCGCGACCGGACGCTGGGAGTGATTGGTTTTGGCGGGATCGGTCAGGCTCTGGTGCGGCTGCTCTCCGGATTCGGAATGAAACAACCGCTGGTCTTCGATCCCTTCGCAAATCCGTCTGTGGTCAGTGAACTTGGTGTACGTTCCGTGTCGCTGGATGAATTGCTGGAACAAGCAGACTTTGTTTCGCTCCACTGTCCGCTGAATGAACACACTCGAAACCTGATCGGAGCCCGCGAACTTGGTTTGATGAAACCGACTGCCTATCTGATCAACACGGCGCGTGGCGGGATCATTGATGAGGTCGCATTGACCGACGCTTTGACCTCACGCAGCATCGCAGGTGCCGCGCTGGATTGTTTTCAGGTTGAACCGCTGACTGCACCTCCCGTGTTTTCGCAGTTCGACAACGTTCTGCTTGCTCCGCACTGCATTGCATGGACTGATGAGTTATTTCGCGACATTGGACGCTCGGCTTGTCAGGGCATGATTGACCTGTCATCAGGCAAACGCCCGCGAGGTATTGTAAATCCCGAAGTGCTTGATCGCCCCGGCTTCGTTGAAAAATGGAAGCGACTGTCATGCGCTTAGCCTGACCCTTTTTATCCCTCCTCCTCACCCTCTGTTCGAAGGACTTAACATGCTGAACTGTTCCTGGCCCGTCTGTTTGTACTGCCGTTCCTTGATTGTTGTCATTGGATTGCTGACCAGTTGCGGCACACTGGCTGCTGAGGATCCGATTGTTCCGCCGGATGCGAAGCTCGAAAAACTGTTCGAGTCGAAGGTGCTGACTGAAGGTGTGAGTGTCGCCCCGGACGGAATGGTGTATTTCAGTGAGATCACGTTCTCGCATGTCTCGCGTGATAAGAATGGAGCCATTGATGCGGGATTTATATGGCGGTTTGATCCAGCGACAAAGGAAACGTCGATTTTTCGATCGCCCAGTGGAATGTCGAACGGCATCAAGTTCGATGCGGCAGGGAACATGATTGTTGCCGAAGGTGCGGACTACGGCGGTCGCTGCGTCACGCGAACCGACATGAAGACCGGCAAGGCAAAAATCATCGCCGGGATGTTTGAAGGGCGGAAGTTCAATTCGCCGAACGACATCACAATTGACGAGAAGGGCCGCATCTATTTCAGCGATCCTCGCTATCTGGGTCATGAACCGATCGATCAGCCGGTTGTCGGAGTCTATCGCATCGATACGGATGGTTCACTTCATCGAATCATTACGGATGCAGGCAAGGCGAACGGGGTCTGCGTTTCACCGGATCAGAAGACGATTTACGTGGTCAGCAACGAAAACGGCGGCACTGCCATCGACCGACTGGCCGACCCGGACAGCACAGAAGGCAACAAAGTGAATCTGCCGCTGAGGAAGGGTTTGATGGCGTTATTGGCGTATGATCTGGCCGCAGACGGTACTGCGAAGTTTCGCAAAGTGCTTGTGGACTACGCGCCGTTCGATGGGCCGGATGGTTTGGTTGTCGATAAGGACGGCAACCTGTACGTTGCAGTGCGAGCCGAAAATCGTCCGGGGATCTGCGTGTATTCGCCGGAAGGAAAAGAGCTGGCGTATATCCCGACCGAGATTCCCACAAACGTGGGTTTTGGGCGCGGCAAAG
>JAYTAK010000758.1:0-7917 GCA_043737515.1 Candidatus Kuenenia sp.
GCCTTTCGCAGCGTATCAGGCAAACCGCCGGCAAGTTCCTTCGTTTTTTCATTTTTTGAACTTAGTCCCAGCGCCTGCTTCTCCAGCAGATGAGCCAGCACGGACAGATTCTCCGGGGCAAGTTCGAGCGTCTTTTGCAACACTTGAATGACTTCAGGCGAATCCGAATAGTCCCGATGACCGCTCAACGCATGCGCCAGTGCGAACCAGTATTCTGCTCGTTCAGGAGCCAGCGTTGTGGCTTCGCGCAGTTGCTTCAGACCTTCTTCCATCCGCGGCTTTTCCGGTGAATCATCGATGACGGCCAGTTTTCCCGCCAATAGTGCGGCGAAGGCTTTTTCGTCGTCTGTCTTTGTCAGCCTGGCGTGGGCAGCGACCGCAGCACTGCCCAGTTTCACCATATTGGCATACGCTTGCGGATCTTTCGAAAGCGAAAATGGCGATTCCTTGTCCAGCAAAGACAGCACACGCCCAATGGCCAGGTTTTTTGCGACGTCGATATTACCCGGCAGATGTTCGGGAATCTGACTGAGGATCAATTCAGCATCGACCCATTCCTTGTTTTCCAGATGCCCGATTCCGCGACTGTGCAGACTCAGGATTTCACGCACCTGATCATCCGACAAACCGCTGCCGTCTTCGGTCGCCGCTGCGGGTTTCACGTCGTCCGGGCTGGCTTTCTTTTCGTTTGAAATTGCAGGCACAGGGTCGCTGGAACTGCAACCGGGGACAGAAACCGCCATGATAACAAGGATTCCTGCCAACACAGGCATAATGAACGGGCGTGTGATCATGCTGATGGAATCCAGATCAATGGAAAGGTTGCCAGATGCAAAGTCTTATCGTGCGTACGCAGAATAGTCGATCCGTACGAAGCAAAAAAGATGCTCAGTTCAATCGCGATTGGAATCGCCCTCCAATGGCGTCGAGTTATACCGCTCGCGGTTGCCAATGTTGCCTTTCGCTCCGCGAAAGCAGCGTTCTTTCGCGGAGCGAAAGGCGACATTGAAAGTGCCATCCTCAACCGCGCGAGGTATAAGTGATATCCTGGATGCTATCCGAGAACTCGACAGACTCGGCTCGCTCTGCGAACCAACGCATCTGAAACGCTGCCAATTATGGCATTTCTTACATCAAGACGTTGGTACTTGTTGCGGGCTTTGCCCGCCGTGTCTGGTGCGAGCCGACGGAGCATCTCGCCTGCGTAGGTCCGCCTCTCCGTCGGCGGACATCTGTCGCTCTGCCGAAATCTTCTCAGTAAAATCAAACTCCCAACGTTTCCTGAGTAGGGTGCGTGAAGCGGAGCGCAACGCACCATTTGGGGAAAGCGTGAGAAACTGGTGTGTTTCGCTAGCGCTGCACACACCCTACATGACTTACTGAATCAACAGTCCGCGAGCCGCAGGTTGCGCATTCGGTCAGCACCGGCGGCTAGCGCCTTGCCGTTCACAAAACCTCAAATCTGACCGCGCGGAGTATAAGTTTCACTTGGCCGAAACCGCACCGAAACTCGACGTGGTAAAGTCGGGAGACGTGCTTGTGCGGATCGTAGCGGTTCGTAGTCCTTAATCGCAGGACAGATGCTGAACAGATGTTCGGGCGTTCTTTGACTCGGAGTGAAGTTCGCACTACGATACAGCGTCCCAAACTGGCATAGTGCGCGGTCTGCGCGATGCAGTTTGGCTTTTTCGGCTTTGTTCCGTGCAACAATGACACAACTCAGTGCAAATGAAGCAGCGGAGCCACTCACGGCCACGGCGCATGTGCCGCTGTCGGAAAGGCCGCTGGTTGCCGACGATGAAAACACGGTCATCAGTTCCCCTGAGCAGCCTCGCGCGGAACTGAAGCCGGAATCTGCAGCCACTGCCGCCGCCAACGACGCGATCCGAAATCGTCTGTTTCCATCGAATGGAGTATTCAAGGGCGAGGAAATCGGCATCCGGCTGGCGCATTTCGAGATCACCGGACGGCTGGGTTCGGGCGGCATGGGGGCCGTTTTCAAAGCCACGGACCTGGAACTTGCCCGGGATGTCGCCCTCAAGATTCTGCATCCGTCGTCCTCACAGGATGCGTCGCTGATCGCTCGATTCCGTAATGAAGCCAGAGCCTGTGCGCAGTTGAACCACGACAATATCGCGCGAGTTTATTACGCCGGCAGCCAGGACGGGCTGTTTTTCATCGCCTATGAATTCGCGAGCGGTCGCACGATCCGTGATTTGATCGTGGAGAGCGGGCGGCTGAGTGCGGCGGACACGATCAACTACGCGATCCAGGTCACGCTGGCCCTGAACCATACGGCCGCTGCCGGGATCGTGCATCGCGACATCAAGCCGTCGAACATCATGCTGACGACTTCGGGGCGCGTGAAAGTCGTCGATCTGGGCCTGGCACGGCGCGACACGACGGATTCCATTGGCGACATCACGGTGGCCGGCACGACGCTCGGCACATTCGACTACATCGCGCCGGAACAGGCGCGCGATCCGCGGAACGCCGACGGACGCAGCGATATCTATTCGCTGGGCTGCACGATGTACCACATGCTGACGGGACGACCTCCGTATCCGGAAGGCACGGCCCTGCAGAAGTTGCTCGATCATCAGGGCAAATCACCTCCCGATCCGCGAACGCTCAACAGCAGCGTCCCCGAAGAGATCGCAGCCATCATGCGCAAAATGATGGCCAACAATCCGGATGCCCGCTACCAGGCACCCGGACTGCTGCTGAATGACCTCATCCAAATGGCACAGATCCTGGGCCTGCAGAGCGTTCCGGCGGAAGGTATCGTGTGGCGAAAACTGGGGCCAGCCGGGAATCGACAGCCGCTGGGCGCGGTCTGGGTTTTTGTGTCTGTGCTATTGATCTGTCTCACGGCAGTGTTTCTCCATCGTGTTCCGCCTTCCAGCAGGAATGCCGACAGCGCAGCGACCGATCCGGAAGATATTGGATATGAGGTGGATCGAATCCGCATTCCGGAATTCAAAGGCGCGACCGCATTAAGTGGCACGCAGCCCGTTCCGGTTTTGCCCAACGCTGCAGATGTGCCGCAACCCGTTGATGGCACCGCGGTTTCAAGTGTTGAAAACGCTGGCAGCGAAGCAGTTCCGGCACCGACGGCGGCCCTGGCCCTGGATCAGTTGCCGATTCCGCTCGTCTATCCATTTAACTCCGCCATGGCAAAGATGGGGATCGGCAAGTTGCTGAATCCGGAGATTGTGCCTGGTGCAGCAAGTCTGGCGACGGCCGGGCCGTTTGTGCTGCAGCGGTCCACGGGTGCGAAAGAATCCTTTCGAACGCTGAAGGCCGCTGTGGCGGATGCTCGATCGGGCGACGTTGTGCTGCTGCGTTACAATGGATACCCGGACGACTTGCTGACTCAGCCACCTGTGCGAATCGTGGGAATGGACCTGATCATTCGGGCGGCAGACGGCTTCCGGCCCACACTCGTATTTGACGGGGCTCCGGAAGGAACCGTTTCGCCGGGGCAGATGATTTCATTGCGGGGCAACGGGAAGCTGACGCTGCTGGACATCGATCTGCGCGTTGTTGCACGCGATGATCTGACGGCGGATCGCTGGAGCCTCTTTCATTGCACCGGGCCGAACAAGATTGATCTTTCGAACGTCTCAATCGATTGCCGCAATTCCGACGGTCAGCCGGTGGCGTTGTTTGATCTGGTAGGCGATCCCGCTGCGCCTGAGACAGGTGCAGTCGTCGAAACGGAGATCTCGCTCACCCGAGTCATCTGTCGAGCGGAATCAGACGGCATTCGCATCGCATCGCAGGTGCGGGGGCGAATTGAGCTACAGGACTGTGGCATTGCCCTCAATGGTTCGCTCATCGATAATCGCGGCGATTCGTCGATGCCGGCTGCACGAGGTGCAGTCGAAGTCGTGCTGAATCATGTGACCTGTCTGACGTCCGCGCCGATGCTGAAAACTGATGATACCGACGGCAACCAGCCTGGCGGCATGCAGCGACTGATTCCGCGGATATCCGTGCGGAGTGAAGGCAGCGTGTTTGCGGCTCAGGGAACGGATCGGCGTCTGATGCTGACCGAAGGCAGCAGCATCGTCGATGACCTCGAATCGCTGGTGTCATGGAACGGGTTCAATAATCTCTACGATGGATTCGGGATCTACTGGCAGATTGAAACATCGGCTCTGGAAAATGCATCTCGTCGGCAGGACTTTGCACAATGGATCCGCTATTGGGGCGATCGCACGGATAGTGAAGAAACAAACGCCGAACTTTTGCCGGAACTCGCCTGGCAGAACGGAAGCTGGAAAGTCAGCGGCAGTGAATCATGGTTACGGGGTTTGACGCCATCGTCGTTCGAACTGAACGCCGCCATCTTTCTGCCAGGGGTGAAGAGTCTGCAACGGGCTCGCGACGGGTTTGACCCGGGCGTCAACGCTGCCGAACTTCCGCGCTTTCCGCAGCAGCCCGCAGCACCGGTCATTGATCCCGCTTTGAGCCCGATCGGAAATCCGACCGCAGCCACGGACCGCACGAAGAATGGCGCAGGGGCATCCGTGGTTCTGCCAGCAGCCAGCAACGCGACGCCGACTGTCAGCCCAGGAATCGCGGCACCGCAGCCGTCCGACGTTTCTGCACCAGCGGTCGGGCAAAAACCAACGGGTGACTGATCTTCAGCTAAATATTCGGCTTTCCGCGTGCTGTCGATTATGGATTGAGCCGTCCCGGCAACCAACAGTCAACAAAAACCAGAGGCATGCAACGATTCCGCGCGATCGCTTCAGAGCCCGCGTCGGTTCGTAGAGGTTGTTCTCGTTGATCAACTTCGTTCTCACCAGGGTCCGGCCTACTTTGCCGTGCGAAACGTGTAAATCATCGGTTTCAGCGGCACGCCCCATTTGCTCTGGAAGTTGTTGTGACTGAGGCTGTTAAGTCCGATTCTGTATTCGTGATCCGGCTCCAGCGTCACAGGGAGCGTGCAGGTGCGACCGTCCTTTGACCACTTCGCCTTTTCGCCTTCAGGATGTTTTGGAAACGCATCACCGCCACCGGTCCATGACATCCCCTCTCCCATCGGCATGTTGAACGTCACGCTCAATTCCGCTGTGGATGTGGGCACATCCTGTTCGTCGCTGGCCGGCGAAATCTCAACGACTTCAGGAATCAGCACACGTTTTTCCAGATCCTTGCTCGCACCCTTTGTGGTAAAGAAAATCGCCGTCGGCGGCGTCGGCGTGCCATCAGCGGCTTTGAAGTTCTGATGACTCTTCGAATTGATGCCGACTCTGAAGTACCCGGCTTTCTTCAGCTTCACAGGCAGAACGCACGTCCGTTTGTCGATCCATTTTGCCTTCTGAGATGCATCACCAGGGAATTCAGGTCCGCCACCGGTCCAACTCATTCCCTCGCTCATGTCCCGATCGAAAGTCACCCGAATCTCCGTCAGCTTCGGATCGACATCGGTCGAACCCGCCGCAGGAGTGGTTTCGATGAGTTGAGGGTAGGGCGTCTCTTCGCGTGGCTCTTCCTTTTTTTCATCCGGGTTCGCAGCAGCGGTGGCTGCTTTTTCGCTAGCGCCTTTGGTGGTGTCGGTTTTTTCCGTTGTTGCTTTGGGACTCTCGTCCGCCGCCCGAAGGGTCTCGCCGGTCACCCAGGAAGCCGTGGGCAGAATCACGATGGCAAACATCGTCAGGACAACGCGATGTGTCCGAGCTGAATTCGTCCGATCTGTTTCGAAGTGCATGGTACTCTCCAATCTCATTCGTTTAACGGCGAGCCGTAGGCGTAGGCGAAATTCTCTGCCGCCTGCGCCTACGGCTCGCCGTTAAACGATCATTCTTCCACACGCGATTTTTCCTTCAAAACCAATCGGGAGCTGCACATAGAATCCGGTAGAGTCAGGTAAATTCAAACCCCCTGACAAAACGCCATGCCCAGAATCGTACCCAGGTTTTTGATCAGAAACCAGTTGAGCGTAGTGGCGTTCACAATTGCATGACAAACTCTGACCGCGTAAAAGCCTGTCTCTGCGAAGTCTGGCTCGAATTAATTCCGAATCGGGGAGAATGCACATGACTGGTCGAATGGTGCTGATCACATTGTTGGCGTTGCTGTCAATATCTGGTGTACTGCAGGCCGACGATCTGCGAGAGCGTTTGAAAGATGACAACGGAGTCCAGACGGATCTCTGGGTCTACAATGACATTCCAGCGGCGATGGAAGAAGCCCGGCGACTGAACAAACCGCTGTTTGTCACGTTTCGCTGTGTTCCCTGCAAGGACTGTGCGGCGTTTGATGCGGATGTGGCGAACGGCAATGATCGAGTCAAAGCACTGGCGAAGGAAAAATTTGTGTCCGTGCGGCAGGTGGAAATGAAAGGCGTCGATCTGTCGTTGTTTCAGTTCGACCACGACCTGAACTGGGCCGGCATGTTTATCAACGCCGACGGAGTTGTCTATGCCCGCTACGGAACACAAAGCGCTGAAGGTTCTGACGCATACATCTCGATCGATGGCCTGATCAACACCATGAACCGCGTTCTGGAACTGCACGCAGATTACCCGAACAATAAGCAGGAACTGGCAGGCAAGCGTGGCACGAAACCAAAGAGCACGGCATTGGAAATGCCAGGACTCAGAAACCCGGCGAAGTACGCGCAGGAGACGACGCGCAGCAACTGCATCCACTGTCACAATATCCACGACGCCGAACACCAGCACGCGCTGGACACGGGAACCTACACGCCGGAGATGCTCTGGAAGTATCCTCTGCCGGATAACATCGGTCTGAAGATTGATCGCAAGAGCGGCATTCAGGTTTCAGAGGTCGTTGCGGATTCAGCGGTGGCGACGTCCGGCATCAAAGTCGGCGAAGACATCGTTCGCATCAACGGCCAACGAATGACGTCCATTGCGGACATGCAGTGGGTCCTGCATCATCTGCCGAACACAGAAACACAGGTCACAATTGAATGCCGTAAGTCCGGAATGCATGACATCGCACTGACTGCCGGATGGAAAGAGAATGATTTTTCCTGGCGCGGTTCAATGTGGAACGCTCCGCCGCGCCTGGAGGTGTGGTTGCCCGAAGTCACAGGTGACGCACTGGAAAAACTCGGCCTGCCGAAAACAGACTCCGCTTTGGAAGCGCGGTGGATCAATAGGGAAGGTCGCGGCGGACAGCGGGCCTTCGACGATGGACTGCGGGAAAAAGACATTATCATCGCCGCAGCCGGCGAACCGATTCGCATGAATTCGCAGCAGTTCCAGTCGCACCTGAAACTGAACTACAAAGTCGGCGAACAACTGCCGCTGACGATTCTGCGTGACGGCAAAAAGCTGGAACTCAAAATCACCTTCGTGGAGTAGGGGGCCGAAGTTTGCAGGCACGAATTCGCGACTCGCAATGGACACTTTTTTCAACACAGGAATTCAAGCCCGAAACGGCGAAACGCTATCTTCAATCAGAGCCACGCGAAGCCGGAGGCCAGGAACCATATCCCGAGCGGTACAAGTTTCTCGCGGTGCTGGCATTTTCTGAAGGAAAACTTTCAGTGGGTGAGTTGGCGAATTACGCATTGGCAGCCGTTCGATAATGCGACGGTGCCCGGCCAATATCTCGGACATGAATGTCCAGGCTACGGCTTCTGCGACTCCAGTTGTTCCATGATCTCGCCGATCTCCAGCACGCGGCGCTGGAAGTCCGGGTCGCGGTGGATTTCGTGGGTCGGAACGGTGCTGCGCGGCATCGGGATCTGGTGTTTCAGGCGACCCGGGCCGCGACTGAAGATGAAAACCCGGTCGCCGAGATACACGGCTTCTTCAATCGAATGCGTCACAAAGAAGACTGTCGCTTCGACATCATTCCACAGTTTCATCAGCAGATCCTGCATCTGCTGCCGCGTATGCGGGTCCAGCGCGCCGAAGGGTTCGTCCATCA
>JAYTAK010000759.1:0-3462 GCA_043737515.1 Candidatus Kuenenia sp.
TCCGGCAGGAAGAAAGAAAACAATCCCGCCAACAAAAGATCCTCAAACGCCGAACCCAGGGCCGCTAATCCGGTACCTGCGGTTTACAGTGCGCTTACAGTAACGCAGCAGGACTGACGACCACCATGATTCCGGCGAATTTGACTAACATAGGAAGAATTCAGGATTCAAAAATTCGGATTTGAAATTTGAAATTTGAAATTCACAACACGACAGCTAGCTTCCATTCTTCCCCTGAATCATTGCAAACGGCAGGTTGTCGCGCCAGCCGCGATACCAGTCGAGTGAACTTTCCGCCGTTGCAATTTCCGTCGTTGATGGCTGATAATCGACGAACTGTCCTTTGACGAATCTCTGGATGCGACTGGAATTGGGATCCAGCACTGCCAGTTGCGCCCATTCGTTGCGACAGATACGTCCAACGTTGGGATCCTGATCCATGATTCGCAGCATGGCTTCGGGCGTGGATTCGATGATAAACAACAATCTCACAGGTTCGTGAATATCGACGCCCTGCCATGGCAAACCGGTTCGCAGATCGCTGGCCGCACCATCCATGACACCCAACAGCGACGTGACATTGTGCGGCAGTTTTGTGCCGCAGCCCCAGCCGCGCGTGTCGATCGACGACAGCGTATAGAGCATGTTGATTCCCTCGCAGACCGGGATCACGGCTGCCAGAATGCGAGCCAGAATCATTGATGTGTCCGTATCCTGGCTGGCGTCGTAGGACATCATGAACGATCGTCGATCCAGATACAGGCCGCGGATTCGGCTGCGGCGTCCGACAAAGCAGACCGCATTGGTGGAATTCCCGTACTCAGGTCGCGTCTGAGCCAGGTCTTCCGTGCGGTCATCCACATGCTGCAGAGCTTCCGCAGGTGAAAAGTCCAGTCGGGCAGTTTCAAATCGACGACAACGTTCATGTGCGTTGCGTTCGGCCACGCGTCCGAAAATGTCCACAGCCAAATGAAGTTGCCGCATGTGCGACGCTGGCAGCAACTCAAGGTCAAAGAATTTGACTGCCTCAGTGGCCGTATTGTGCAGTCCGCCGAGGAACCGCGTTTCTTCAGGAACGTCCAGACCGCGTGCCAGCAATTGCCGGCGCACGCGAGGATCGTTCAGCATCGCCGCCATCGCTCTGGCATTGGCACCACCCCGACTTCCGGAACAGGCTCCGCAGTGATACGCCGATTCGTGCGGATTGTTCAGGCAGTCGGAACCATGCCCCAGAATAATGACCAGCGGCGCGAAGCCGGACGTCAGTCCGATATCGCGCAGTGCGCGTTCTGCCATGTTGACCATTTCGGACAGCGTGAAACCGATACCGTCATCATCGGGTCCCGCTGGTGTTCCTTCCGGACGCTCAAGCCGCAGCCGAGTAATCGGCGGCGGTGCCACAAGCCCTCGCGCAGTGCGATGCATCTTTGCCGTGAGACGCGGAAACAGAATTCGTCCGACCAGCGGTGCCGTAAAGAGAGGCCCCAGCAGTGCGGTGAGCACGGCACCGGTGAGTGAACCACGCGTTCCCGTATTGAAGCTGTGTGTCGCCGTGCCCAACAGTCGACGGGCGCGGGCGCGCTGCCGACCGGAATCCGTCAACGCATAGACGACGTCTTCAACCATCCAGTACTTCGGTTGCACAACAACCGGACACAGTGCCGTGTAGTGCGCTTCACCGGCACCTCGATAGTACATGGGGACGCCAAAAAAACCGGCATTGGCAAACGTTTCCACGTCCGGTGCCACTTCTTCGAGATGCCTGCGAAAGGATTCTTCACGGGCGTCAATGCAGGTGATCACCTGAAGTTGCGGAGTCTTCGGAGAAATCAGCGGCTGGCTCGCACGGATCGCGACGGAATCCAGCGCGTGCCGCATCAGTTTCCGCTCAAACGCCAGATGGAACACACGCCGCCGTTCGAAGGGGGAAAAACTTTCGACAGCATGAACAAGTTCCTGCCATTGTGCATCTGAAAGATCCGCGATCGCCTGTGGTGTCCAGCCATGCAACTGCGCCAGTTGCAGAATCGGAAACGCGCGTTGCTCGACAGTGGCCTCAGCGCCTTTTTCCGCATGGTGCGTTCCGATGAATTCGCGAAGGCCATCAAGTGAACCCTTGTAATCCAGCGTTTCTCGCGACAGCCACTGCAAGGCGTGTCGTTCCAGAATCAAACGAATCGCCAGAAACTCAATCAGCGTGCCATGTCGTGACGGGATGTAAACGCGATCAGGACGCTCTTCGGTTTGCCAGATCATTCCCGCCCAGCCGCGAAGTGCGAGGAGTGAGCCCCGCACGAAACTCTCCTTTTCATGCGGGGCGATTCCAAGCAGCGACAATGATTCGTCCAGCGAGTCCAGGGCGGTCATCTCAGCCTGGTGAATCCGCTGCATTTCCGTGGCGACAGGCCGCAGCCAGCGGTTCGTAAAAAAACCACCGGTACTGAAAAGTGAGATAAATGCACGGAGGAATCCCGCACCCCGATGCGGCAGTTTCCAATGCGCATATCCCTGGTCGAGGAATACCGAGCAAAACCGAATCAGCACTTCATGCACCAGCCGGTCACTGTCTTCGCTGGAGGCGGCGAGCAGCAGATCCCGGTGGCGAACCGGAGGCGTGCGGCCCTGGCAACCGTTCGGCGTCCGCTGCATGCGTGTTCGTAAGAGTTGCCACAAAATTGCCAGACTCACGCACTCCCAGGCGTTTTCGTCGAGCGCCCCTGATCCTCCCAGCAATGTGCGAGGGATTGCATTTTGCACGACATCCATCAGTTCGTCTGTAGAATTGAGCCTCGCTGCAGACGCCGAAACAGGGAACTCGTTTGAGACCCACTGACGCGTGGAGTCGATCAACCGTTCCCGCGCGCTGTGCGATATCTCACTGCGAAACCTCTGAATGGCGTCGGTTTCCGCAATCATCCAGCGACGCTCGTGCTCGGCTCCCGGATTGATTGAATGCTGCAGCATGCTCAGCCGCAGACTGGCATGTCGCACAAGTCCGGCGATCTTGTGGTCTCCGTCAAAGCCACACTCTTCGGCAAGGATTTCATTCAGATCGTCAACGGTGATTCGACCGCGCGCCATCTTGTCGCGATACGATCCTTCCGGAAGAAATGGTTCACAGCCGAATACCTCTCCGACCTGCCGCAGTGCTTCAATAAACGGCTGATTCTCCATACCCTGCAGCGGGTTCAGAAATGCGAACGCCGTAATGGGCCCCTGCAACGGCAGCAGTTCTGCCAGCCGTCGGACGAGCTGTTCCGTGGATTCCGGAGTTGTCGTGTCCGACGCCGGGAATGTGGATTCCGGAATTGTTTCGGTCATAGAGTTACGTTTCGCTTCAGGCACCCTGCGACTAAATCAACAACTCGCGAGTGCGACGCCAATGCTTGCTTTTGAGTAGGCCGGACCAAGCGAAGCGCCGTTCCGGCAATTGTCAGTTATCTGCCGGAACGGCGCTTCGCT
>JAYTAK010000760.1:0-7896 GCA_043737515.1 Candidatus Kuenenia sp.
GACGGCACCGTTTCAGACTCAGTGGTGCAGCTTGGCCAGGCAATCCAGCAGGGCCCGCTGAATCTGAATGGCCAGATCATGGTGATCGGAATGGACGGAAGTCTGTATCAACTGGACCCGAACGTGGGGAAGTAGCAAACGGTGTTCGTGTAGATTCAACCCATTTGAAACGATCTCTTCGGCAAATCAATGAGCCTTCCTATTACGTCCGACAGCTTTTTCATTCGCACGGCAACATTGCTTTCGGCCATCGCATTGGCGATCGGGCTGCTGTTCGGCGTGCCCGCCGCGCGGGCGGATGAGAAGGTCGAAAAGTCGGAACTCCCCAAACTGACGGATATGCAGTTGCCGACAGCCGATGAATTGTTGCGAGCCGATGACCGCAACGGCAAAGCGTTTGACTGGATCGTGCTGAAAGCGAGCGTCGAGGCGGATCGTACAGTCCTGGTGGTTAGTCCACTGGAAACTCGACCGGATACGCTGAAGTCGATGGCAGAAACCTACGTCAAGGTCGAAGCCACAAAGCCAAAAAACGAAGAAGAACGTACGGAACGTTCCACACGGCTGAAGAACCTGAAGCAACTCATCGTCAAGCTGCCCGGCAACGCCGTCGCGGAATACGCACTGCCGGTTTCCGGCATTGATCATATCATACTGTTTGAAGAACTGATGCTCCGCCGAGCCGATGAACTGCTCAAGGAAGGCGATATCCGCAAGGCGTATGAACTCATGTTGCGTGTCGAGAAAGAATTTCCTTCATGGGAACTTTCCAAGCCGCGTTTTGAAAACCTGCTGCTGGTGGAATCCGGAATCCGGGCCAAAGACGGTGACATCTACGCAGCGTTGGCGTTGCTGGACGAACTCGCAAGTCGCAATATCGACAATCCTGAGTTGCGGCCTCGCTTCGGCGAAATCGTGGCACCGATGATTGAGACAGCAGTCGCCGACGAAGACTTCAATAAAGCTCGGTATTTGATTTCCAGGATTGAACGAGTTTTTCCGGGACATGAAACATCGACGGCCTGGCAGGGGCGGATGCAGACGATGGCGGACAGCCTGCTCACCGAAGCGAAGCAACAGTCCAGTCAGCGGGAGTTTGCCGTGGCGGCGGATCTGGCATGGCAAGCAGAATCGATCTGGCCGTCTGCGGGCAACTCCCGTGCGGTGTTTTCACAAACAGTGGCCCGGCACCAGGTGCTGCATGTCGCGATCGATGATTCCGGAACATCAGAGATCGTTTATCCTTCGCCGCGTGAATCAGATGAACGACATCGGGAACTGGTCGAAGTGCCGTTGTTCGAACCAACCAGTGCTGACGAACTGACCTATTTCCGTTCCAGCTACTTCGAGATCTGGGACCCCACCGATCTGGGCCGCGAAGTCGTGTTCTCACTGCGTGAAACGCGACCGACATGGCAGTCTCAACCATTGCTGACCGCCAATCAGATTGCCGATGCACTGGGACGGCGCATGGATCCGACCAGCCCGTTATTCAATTCCCGTCTGGCGTCGTTTGTACGTGAAGTCTCCGTGCGATCTCCCAGCGAAATGAAGATCCGGTTTTCACGAGTTCCCCTGAGCATTGAATCACTATTGCGATTTCCCATCGTCGCGGCTGCCAGTATCGCTGATCCAGATAATTCTGATACGACAGTGACCTCCAGCCAGACTGCTGAGATTCCGGCTTCAGCCGCCACCGATGTCACGCTGCTTTCTACACGGTTTACAAAGGTACAAACCGATGACACAAAAACATCGTATCTTCGCGAACGGCCTGAACCGGATGGACTGGATCCCAGCAAGTATCATGTGGCAGAAGTCCGCGAGAAGAATTTTACGGATCGTGACGAACTGCTGAAGTCTGTGATTCGCGGGGAGATCGACTATCTGCCGAATCTGTTGCCGTGGGAAGTCGATGCATTCAAAGCGGCACCGGCGTTTCAGGTGCGTCAGTATGCTCTGCCGCTTACGCATGTAATCACTTTCAATCCTCTTTCCGAACGCATCGTGAACGCTCAGATGCGGCGTGCTTTATCGTTTGCTCTGAATCGCGAAGCGATTCTCAAATCGATCGTCCTTCGCGACGATGCCATGCGTTATGGTCGGCCGACAAGCGCTCCGTGGCACCTGCAGAGCTACGCGACAAATCCCCTGGAAAAGCCGCCTGAATTCAATCTGCGTCTGGCGTATGCCTTACGCTATGCGGCCGAGCGCCAGTTGCAACTGGCGGAGCTGACAAAACTGGAAACTGAAGCAAAGGCCAAAGCAAAAGAAGCAGGTGAGAAGTTTGAAAGCGAAGAATTCCGCAAAGTCACTAATGTCGATTACATCAAGTTGCCGCGTCTGCGGATGGTCGTTGATCCGGATCCGACAGCGATGCTGGCGGCACAGCGGATGGCGGTGTACTGGGGAAAAATCGGCTTTGAAATCGATCTGATTCCAGGCGATCAGAAGGGAACACCGCTGCCGGACGCTGACTGGGATCTGTGTTATCGCAGGATTCGTATGGAAGAACCGCTGCTCGAACTTTGGTCGCTGCTGACGAATGATTCGTCGTTCGATATGAACCGGCTGAAACTGTTTCCGGACTGGATGCGGCAGGAACTGGTCAACCTGGACTACTCCGCCAGCTTCGTGGACGCTCAGGATCGACTGTTCACGATTCACCGCCACATGTCGGCCGAAGCGTTTATCATTCCGCTCTGGGAAGTGGATGAGTTCGCAGTCTGGAAAAAATCGACTCTGGGAATTCCCGAACGCCCGATGTCTCCTTATCAGAACGTTGAACGCTGGATCGTGCGCCCATGAGAAAGTTGATTGCCGATTTCCTGCAGATTGCTGCACTGGGTGTCATCGTCATGGCCAGCGCCCATGCCCGTGGGCAGGATGCCGCGCCCGCTGCGGATGCTGCACCGGTTGCCGCATCGCCCGAAACACCCTCGCCGACTGCTGATACGCCACTGAAAAAAACAGCGGACAAAGTACCGCCAAAGATTGTGATTCCGTTTGCCCGGGAAGCGTATCGCGTTGCCGTGGAAATTGGATTCGACGGCCTTGCGACTCAGCAGCCAGCATTGCGACGGAGTTTCGTTGATCAGATTCGCAAGGGCCTGGATCGCATGTACGGCGCTGCGTGGAACGCGCAGGTTCAGGAAAGTGAATGGCTGATTCCCGCCGGAAAGGAACGGCTGAACCGATTGACGGCGGAAGAACTTTTTCTCAGATATCCGGAATCGTCGGCTCAGAAAGTTTTGTTGATCGGGATCGAGGAATCCAATGGCACGTTTCAGGTCAGTTGCCGCGAATTTGACACACGCGTGCAGGAATTGTCACCGCTGCTGACGGAACAAACGGGAGAAGAAGAACATGTGGCAAACGTGGCATCCCGACTTGTGCGTGATTCGTTCAGACCGGTCCTGTTGTTTGCGAAGCCAACGGTCACAGGTGGCGAACTGGAATTCCTGCTGCAGGCCGGCGAACTGACTGTGCCCGATCCGACAGCCGCTTTCATTCGGGATGGTGATGTCCTGCGTACATTCCTGCGACAGATGGAGCGTCGCAATCCGGATAAGCTTAAAGTCCTGCAGCGACTGGATCTGTGTTACGTCCGCGTGACTGGATTCAATACCGAACTGCGTGCCGACGTTAAATCCCCGGAAGATAAGCCCGTATTGGTGGAAGGCGTGACCCGCGACACTTCTGCTGTCTATTACGATTCCGGTCGTGTACGTGGCGTATTGATTTCGCATGGACCTGTGCCGTACGGCGGTGCTGGTCGCAGTGTGCAGCAGATTGCGCTGCGACAGCGTCCGGCGGCGACCAGCAGCCGAGTCAAGCTGGTGCTGCAGGCTCGGACCGATCGACCGTTGATCTGTTTTCGCGTGGACAAAGTTTCCAAGCTGCGACACACCGATACGAACGACGCTCCCGGTGAGCGCGTGCTGAGTGATCGGAACGGAGAGATTGAGATTCAGGTCGATCCCGCGAATCCCACGTTTTGGCTGTATGTGTACAGCGGCAGTTCGCTGTTGGCACGGGTGCCGTATGCTCCCGGACTTATCCCGCGGGACACGATCAAACTTCCGGACGATGGGCTGCGGCTGGGAGTCGAAGGCGAACTGTATCTGTTTCGCGATGCGCTGGTCGATACGGTCGCTCAAAAGGCCGTGTTGATGAGTCTGGCGAAGAAAGCATCAGGCGAAGGCAAGCTGGAAGACGTCGATAAGTTTATTGTGCAACTGGATGAACTGCCGGGCCAGAAGGAATTTATGTCCCGCCTGAACGCAATCAAAACACCCGCAACCGAAAAAGCGGATCTGCAGCGTAACACGAGTGTCAAGCGTAAGATCGAAAAGCTGTGCCTGGCGATGGAAGAATCCCTGACGAAGTTTTACAGCAGCGACAACAAACTTCGCGAGGCACAGGAACTGGAACAACTTCGCAAATCGGCCGAACGCAAAGCCGTTACGACACCAGGTCTTGTACCGGCTCCGCAGTAGTGTTGCGCTGGAATTGAGGTGCGACGTAGCTCACGTCGCCTACGTAGCTCACGTCGCTCCGCGACTGAGATTCTCTCCACAAAACGTCGTGGGCTCGTAACGGCGATTTATGGATACCACCGGGCGGCGTTGTTTTCGCATGTGCGTTATCGGGAATGCGAGTCGCGGAGCGACGTCGCCTACGTAGCTCACGTCGCTCCGCGACTGAGATTCTCTTCACAAAACGTCGTGGGCTCGTAACGGCGATTTATGGATACCACCGGGCGGCGTTGTTTTCGCATATGCGTTACCGGGAATGCGAGTCGGCGGAGCGACGGCGCTGCGATTGCACCTGGACCTGAAACAGGCGACAATGGCCATGCCTGCCGGTCGGCTGAGATGTGCTTCGTACTTTCGAAGGGGATTCCAATGAGCCATCATTTTTCGCGTCGCAGTTTTCTGTCGTCGGCTTCGGTCGGTGTGTCTATCCTGTCGGCTCGGCACCTGGTGGCAGGCTTAAGCCCCGTCAGTGATGAACAAATACGACAGGCCAGCGGAATCGTGCAACTGCGGCCAGAGATCGAACCTCTCGTCAAATTCATCGAAGACACGCCGCGTCAGAAACTGCTGGAAGAAATCGGCAGTCGCATTCGGAACGGTCTCAGCTATCGCGAGTTACTGGCCGCATTGCTGCTCGCCGGAGTTCGCAACGTTGAGCCACGGCCTGCGGTGGGTTTTAAGTTTCATGCGGTCCTGGTTGTGAACTCAGCCCACCTGGCAAGTGTCGCGTCGCCGGATGCGGATCGATGGCTTCCCATTCTCTGGGCTCTGGACGAGTTCAAGAGTTCTCAGGCGAGGGATGTGACTGAGGGCAACTGGACAATGGCGCCGGTCGATGAGGCCGGAGTTCCTTCAGCCGGTCAGGTGCGTGATACTTTTCATCATTCAATGCAGCAATGGGATGTGGCCCAGGCGGACGTCGCGGCGGCAGGAGTCGCACGATATCTGGGAGCCGCCGAGACGCTCGAACTTTTCGCCGGATATGCGGCTCGTGATTTTCGCAGCATCGGCCACAAAGCCATCTTTCTGGCCAACGGCTGGCGCACGCTGCAGACGATCGGCTGGGAACATGCGGAGCCCGTGCTGCGATCACTGGCCTATGCCATGCTGAACCACAACGGCGAACCGAATCCGGCCACCAGCGATCTGGCTCCGGATCGTGCATGGAAGACAAATCAGCAATTGGCTTCAAAGTTCCGGGACGGATGGGAATCCGGCTCACCCGACAGTGCCGCGACAACAGAACTTTTGACAACACTGCGAACTGGTTCCGCTGATGACGCGGCAGCTCTGGTCGTCGAACTCGTGAATCGGCAAGTGTCGCCACAGACAATCTATGATGCTCTGCATCTGGCAGCGGGCGAGCTGTTGATGCGTCAGTCCGGGATCGTGTCGCTGCATGCCATGACGACCACGAACGCACTGCGGTTTCTGTTTGACCATGTGGGAACTCCACAGACTCGCAAACTGCTGCTGCTCCAGAATGCTGCCTTTCTGCCGCTGTTTCGGGAATCCATGAAGTCGCGCGGGGAGGTCGGCAATTCGACGATCGATTCATTGGTGGCTGTTGAAACCAATGAACCCGTCACAGTCGATCAGATCTTCGACGCCGTGGGACAGCAACCGATGCAGGCTGCCGAGCACACGATGAATTTCCTGTCATTCGATCACAGCGCAGAAACACTGATGAACGCCGCACGACGACTGATTTTCCTGAAAGGCACAGACTCCCACGACTACAAATTCAGCACGGCGGCACTGGAAGATTTTTACAAGATCAGTCCTGCCCTGCGAAACCGGTTTATGGCCGCCAGCATGTACAATCTCAAAGGCACCGGTGCCGCCGACAATAAACTCGTCGATCGCATCCGGGCATCATTGAGTTGATGTATGGAACTGCCCGCGCAGAATGGACCTTGTCAAATCTCCAGGTTGAAATCCGAATTTCGAAATCCGAAACAAATTCGAAACCCAAAATTCAAAACATCTTGAATTGCCAGCGTTCTTTTGATTGTGATTTCGGATTTCCTCCTGTGCTTGATTGCAAGAAGGCATTCTTGCCCAGGTCCTCAGAAAACTCCGATCTGCACGCCGCACGCATCTCCGTGAGCCAGCCTCGAATGTCTGTCCCCGGAGAAACCGATCGCCAGTCAGAGAAAGCTGGCGTTTTGGTCGAGTTTTCGCGACTCAAATCAGCGAATTGTCACCTATCATAGTGTGCTGACATGAATTTCCTCCTGCCGTCGCTGGTGTCGTATGCCTTCCTTGTTCCAGCGAGACCCCATTGAACTTACTCGACATGCCGGGTCTGGGACCATGAATCCGTCGTTTTGCTGTGCATCGTGCAACTTTCGCTTTCGCGTCGAGGAACGATTCCTCGGCCGGCGAATTCGTTGCCCGAATCCGGAGTGCAAACAACCCATACTCTTGGATCCTGGTTCGGCTCAAGCTGACACAAGACGCTCGGCGTCAGTACCCAGATCGCTCGCAGCGGTACCCACTGCGTCGCCTGATTCCAAAGGCACCACAACGGCGAGATCTCGTCCGGCTTCAACTGTCGGCAATCCACCTTCGTCCAGTTCAAGGGCGATCCATGCAGCGCCGGCAGTTCCGTCGGCGAAGGCTTCCGCAATGGCGGCGCAGAGTCCTGTCCGCAACGCATCCGGGAGTCGCAGAGGACGCAGTGCAGTCATTGCAGACCGCTCTGCGGCGCGAAGTTCGGTGATGCCGCTGATGCTGGCGTTCGGAGCCACACTGCTGTTGGGGGGAATTGCAGCGGGAGGGTACTGGTTCTGGAATCAGAAGGGCGATGCTGCCATATTGCGCGCTCAGAGTGATTTCACTGAAACCGGGACAGATGACTCAGAAAGTTCCCCGCCTGGGTCCACGAATCCTCAGCCACCGTCGAATGCCGTTGCTGACCACGCCAAATCACTGGCGGCTGCGACACCTGCATCCACCGTGAATGCTGCAGTTCTGAGCCGACATGCCGCTCGTCAGCAGCAGTTGGAAGAAAAGATCCTGCCGTTTCTGAAAACTCACTGCATCGACTGTCACAGTGCCGAATCTCAGGAAGGCGGAATTGTGATCGATGGCTTGTCCACAGTTAATCAACTCCTGAAAGAACGGAAGTCGTGGGAGCGTGTGTATCGCATGATCAACGCCGGTGCGATGCCGCCGGCGGATTACGCTGCACAACCAACCGACGACGTCCGCAAAGAAGTTACCGGAATCTTCTACGACGAACTCTATAATTTCGACTGCACGCAGATTCATCACGCTGGCCGTGCGACTCTGCATCGCCTGAACCGCGCGGAATACAACAACACCGTGCGTGATCTGTTTGGCATCAGCCTGA
>JAYTAK010000761.1:0-7891 GCA_043737515.1 Candidatus Kuenenia sp.
CTGCGGTGTTAGTGTCACAACCAACATTCTGCAGAAGGACGCCTCTTTTCTCAAATACCAGTTCACTCCGTTCCCATGCGCAATACGCGGATCGCACCCAACCAGGGGCTTCGAACACAGCCGTCGTCTCCGGAAACGCAGCCCAAGAGCTGGAACAAATTGCGAAGCTGGAACCAATCCTGGCGTTTGGCGACGAAATGGGGCCTGACAGCCAGCCTGATGACGGAAATCGCATCAACATGCCGAGTTTCCAGGCCGCAGATATTGGAGAGCCAGATGGATTTAGTATGACCGGCAATCCCGATTCGGATTTTGTTGCGGTCTTCAAGGCTCAATTTGCGCTGCGTGTGGAAGAACGTCGTGAAGGGCGGTACCGCGCGGTCGCATTGCTGGGTGGCAAACCCGCAGTCAACAGTACTGAACCAGAGTCGAGGTTCAGAGTCATGGCGATTGCACCGCCACTCAATGCCCAAAACAACAATGCCGGTTGGGTCTTTCGTCATCTGGGACTTCAGTCATCTCTGATAACTGACAGCGGGACAATCATCCGGCATCCCGATGTGCAGGAATTGGAGATGATTACTCAGGGCATCGTGTCAGGGCAGACTGGTCCTGCCGCCGTTTTGAAATCACTGCAGACAATGCGATACCCCGATGCACGCAAGGCTCTCTTCATGAATGTCGCGGGAGATCCGAGTCTCCAGGATGGGCCACGGGAGATGTGCCTAAGGCTCCTGGCCTGCCCGATTGTTCCGGGACTCTTCTTTGATGCTGATGTTGGTCCCGGGGGGTTCATGACGAACTCAGAACGCGGGAACGCAGTGAAAGCTTTTGCGGATGCGAATCTTCCACCCCGCATGGCCGACCTTATTGTGGATGCCATGCTGACCCAGACCAAAGTGCAGTCCATATTACATCGGAAGCTGAATGAACGAGTCTTTGGAGCAGACACTGCAGACGAATTTACCGACGAGTCGGGAGACACTCTGCCGGAACTCACAAATGAAGCACTGAATTCCGTCTGGGAGAGCGCCTCCACCGATGCGATAATTCGACTGATGGTCGCAATGAACGGAAAGAACCGCTCCGCTCAATTGAGACGCCTGTTTCGGGATCGCCAGCTGACAGAAGCACAGATTGCCGGCATCGTCACTCCTCAGTCATCTGCCGAAGAATCCGGTGCACTGCTTGGCAAGGTCTCTATATCCATTATTCTCGACATCATATTCCGATCTAAGGACACTTTCGGTCCTTCCAGTCAATTCAAAGAACTCGCTGAAAATCCATCGCTCACAACTGAAGATGCCAACGAACTCGCCAAGGCATGCATTCGTTTCAAGCAAGATTCCGATGCATCCACGGCATTGGATGTCCTCGAAGGCAAAGCTGACATCGATCACTACGTTTTGGCACTCGCTCAATGCGGAAGTTCGAGGGAACTTGAAGACCAGATCAGAAAGCTGCGGGATCCCGATGAAAAGTCCCGAGTCCTGAATCGGGCTGCTGACGAAATGAAAAACGGGCGTCCACGCACCGACACATTGCTGCTTCTTGCCCCGTATGGAACGGTTTCCAACATTCTTGCCGCGATGGAAAAATTTCCCGATGGAATTGATATGACCCCCGTTCTGAAGAAACTGTCGGTGAGATCGGATCTGACAGAAGCAGATCGGACGGCGATTCGGAAATTCGTACAACCCCAATAGCCTTCGGTTTGACGCAGGTCGCTCTCTTCCATACGCTTGCACATCGTCCTACACTACAATCCACGCAAAGTGACTCGCGAAGCAGGTGAGCAACGATATGCCCATTCGACTCCAATGCTTATGTAAACGGACGATTCAGGTACGTGATGAACTTGCTGGAAAGCGAATTCGTTGCCCGGAATGTCAGGTTGCCCTCAGCGTTCCCGGGCTCACAGAATCGGCAATCCACCCAGCGCCAATTTCTGGCTCAACATCAATGCGTGCAGCGGCTCCGGAGCATTCATCTCGCCGCTCTCCTCAGCAGACTCCAGACCGGCAATTCGATGACGAACCGTGCGATTACGAGCAATTCGACACGGCGAAGTCAGACACGCTGACTACATCTGACTCAACTGGAAACAAACAATCCAGGGCATGGATTCGAGTTTTTCTTTCTCTGCTGGTGTTGCTAACTGGAATGACGGGTTGGTTCTCCTGGCATCTGGGAAGGACATCGCTCCGAAACCCCGAGGAAATTGCTGCGGACGATCTCAAGTCGATTGCCCGAAACGTCGTGGCTCAGACGGATCGTCAGTCGCCCGATTACACGCCGACCCCTGGAAAGGAAAAACTCCAGCAGTTGCTCTCAAGAGAGAACAGTACTCCCGAGGAAAAAGAGGCGTTCGGGCGACTGAACGACTATGAAGTGTTGTTCGACTATCTGTCGAGAGCTCCGACGACCGACGTCTGGTGGAATCAGCTGGTCGCTTATGAAAAGAAGGCCATTGGCAACGGTGGATTGTGTGTCTTGCTTGACGGAGACGTCCGAAGAGTCCGAGGTGCGGATCTTGTCTACGCGATTGGCAGGATGAGATCAATTGATAATGCACTGGATACTTCGGAACAAACGCTGGATACACTGATTGGAGAACTCTCATTACTGAAGGCATCCGGGAAATGTCTCGACATTTCCAGCAGCTTTAGTTTCTGCATGCCTGGGCCATCTGATCACAAAGTCAAAACCGGCGTTTCGCCATGGGGAATTGTTCAGGCAACATCCTATGAGTATGCATGGATCGGAATCGGTCTTCTCGCTAGTTGTACCGAGCACCCCGAAGGCATGCTGGAAACAGCGGCTCTGACTGGCAGTGATGTGCTCGAAGAAACAGTACGGGGAGCGATGAAACGCGCTGGAGGAAATCTTCAGCTCGATCGGCAGTCTGGAGAGGAAGGCAACAGAAAGTGGCTGAAGGTGCATTACTCTTACCCAAGGGGAAACGACGCATCAGGAAATCCTCGTGACCCCGGAGTCGAGTTCATCAGCAGTCACCTGATTGGAAACGAGGTGTTTACGTTGATTGTCGTCTTCGATCAACAAGTGTTCGAAAACCAACGACAGAAGGCAGAAACACTCCGTCAGTCTTTCTTCGATTCTGTGCAGTTCAGGATTCCTGTTTCAACAGCGCCAGCGATGATCGAACCGAAAAAATCCCGACCACCGGACAACACCGAATTGTCTGCACCTGAGATCAGACACCCTTCGATAGCTGATTCTCCGCCTGCGGCAGCCTTGAGTCCGGATCCCCTCCCGGCCCAACTTTTGCCACAAGAACCATTGCCTGCCGCAGCAAAAAAAACAGACGTCGTGTGGGATTCAACAGCCGCGGTAGAGGCACTTGAGACAGAGCGTCGAATGCGGCCGAAAGAATCTGTTGCACCTGCTGAATCATCGCGCCCCAAAAAGCGTCAAGGATTGCCGCTTCAGGTTTTTGGGTATACCGCCTATAGTGGGAACGGTGACATTGTGGCTGCGGCTCGAAAAGCACTCACGGGGCTTCCGTCCGTCATCGCCGAAGAAGTCACGGTGGATGAGGCGAATCATGAAATCCGTATTCCGATGACCCCTGCAAACTCCCACGGTTCCAGCCCTTATAAAAATGCTTTGCTCAAAGCCGGTTTTGAAGTGACGTATTCCATGTTTTCAAATATGGGCCGGCCTTTGCCAAAAGAGTGACGTGGTTCAAGGATCGCGGAGGAATTGAGAACGAAGGCCACTTACAGAGATCAACATGACATTGCAGTTAGTACCATGTCCGTCCTGCGGACAAAAATTCCATGTGAAACAGGAACTGGGCGGGAAGGCTTTTCGTTGTCGCAAATGCGATGCGTTGGTGACAATTCCCTTCTGTGCCGAGGAATCTGCTGCGGCAGAAAGTTCGCGAACAGAACCGATGACTTCGCAACGTCCTCGACCTTCGTTCAACCGCCCATCGCCGTCAACAGTCCCGCCCCGCGAAAACCTCGGACGTAAACCAATTCGGAAATGGACGGCCATCGCCGGCATTGCCTGCTCAGTTATGCTGGCCGCTGGCCTTATTCCCAGGCTGTTCCTGACCAGCCTGCAGGTTCGCGACTGGAGACTTCCCGAAAGCCCTGCGTCGTTACCAGGTGAACCGTATGCCCGATATCCGCTGCGGATCGATTTCGAACCTCCTTTGACGGGTTCCGACAGTCATTCCGATTTCCCAAAGCAACTGGCTGATGTCGGCGATGCCAGTCCGTCCACGCCGTCACCGGTTCCGGAGGCCGTCTCGCCTCCATCGCCGAAACCGGATCCGCTCGAGGTTGTCTCCGACGCGAATCCAACGCCATCCAGGCTGCCGGATTCAGCCAAAGTTGCCAACCCGACTCGCTGGGGCTCGGACGATTCGGTGCGCTGCTTTTCCCTTCAGAATTCTGACGGTTCGCAGGCCCGGCCTGTGTTCCCTGGATGGCCTTCATCTATCCTGCAGTTTGGACAATCGGTTGTGGATATTACAACCAGCAACAGAGTTGCCGGGCTGCATCCGGACTTTCTGCATGGACGGTCCGTGATCAGTCCATTGGGAACGCGAGTCGCCAGGTACACAGACTTCAGTGGCGACAAAGTTGCCGTGGTGTATGTCCATTCAACCGCCACTCCGAATGCAAAACCTGTTCGATTAGAGAATTCCGACGGCATTTGGCGGATTGATGCCATTGCCTTTCTCGATGAAGTGCGTCTCATTTTCCATGCGCAGTCGGAAGGCTTCTTTGTCTGGGACACGGTCACCGGCAAACTCCTGACGTCGTTTGAATCGAAATCGCCGCTCGGGCGCGGATTTGCCGTGAGCAGCGATGGACGCTACATCGCAGTGGCGAGTGGCCGGGAAGTCGCGGTCTTCGACACCGTCAAGGGACTGAAGGCCGCACAAATGATCTCAGAGCATGACGGACGCGAACTGGATTTATTCTGGTGTCATGGATTAGAGTTCTCGCCCGACGATGCTGAACTGGCTGGTTTATTCACGGATGGCCAGTTCGTCGTTTGGTCGAGTACAGGTGATATTGTCGTTGACGAAATGCTGTCAGGACTCGGAGAGGGAACCAGCAGCGATCAAAATCTTGTTCATTGGCTGCCGGACGGACAGAGTTGGTTTCTGGCTGGACACAAGCTGTTGGACCGCAAGTCGATGATCACCGTCTGGGAAGTGGAAGGCACACCACGACGAGACGGGTTGAACGGCGTTGTGAACCAGCAGACCGTGATGACGACCCGAGAGCATGAGGGACGTGAGTTGCTGTTTTTGCAGATCCCGTGGGAGCAGATTCATGCGGGTCTGAAAGACGTTGACCTTTCCGAAAAGCCACTGCTGGCACGCGGGGGAACAATCAGCGTGGATTGCAGGGTGACTGAAACTCGTTTTGCAGATGTGGCACAAACCAAAGCGGCGATCCTGGAGGCTGTCGGCAAAAGGCTGGCGACAAAACAAATCACGATTGGCGACAATCCCGACGTAACGCTGGTCATCAATTACGACGAAAAAGCAGGCAGGGAAATCCGTGTCAGTTCGATCTTTGGATTGATCGGAGGGAACTCCGATGCGGTAAACGTCGAAGATACTGAGGTGACACTGAACGCAGAAATGCGAGTGACCGGACGTCCTGAACCCTTCTGGCAGAACTCAATCAGTTTGAAGACTGACATCATAGTGGATGCGGAGGAAATGACTCCCAAGGGCTTCCGTGATGAGCACTTCAAAGAAATCCTGGAGCGAATCGAACGCCTTGGCATCCCCGCGCGGATCGCCGGATCGAACGCTGCCGGGTTTCCGCTGAAAACCAGCGTGCCCGAATCGGCACTGTATGCAAACACCTTTGCGATCCTCGATCGTTGCGAAGACATTTCTGATACGTACATCGCTGACGCAGCGCCAGGTTCCGATGTGCCGCAGCCAAATGGTTCACCGGAACCAGCGCAGCAACCACATCCAACGGCAACACCTCAATCGACCCAGGAGAAGGAACAAAACGATGAGCCAGTCGTGCCGCCGAAATACGCAGCGGTTCCCGTCGATTGGCAGTCTGTTCCAGTGTCCGCTCGAATTCCAATTCCGCTGGAAATTGCGGAGACGGCGCAGCCAGCGTTTTCATCAATGCGTCCGAATTTCGTGTGCTACAAGCGTGCGTTATTCGACGTCAATACTGGAAAACGCATCGCTGACCTGCCAGCAGAGTTTATTTCATCTCGAGTACTCGTCAGTCCGGATGGCCGGACATTCGCGCGCATCGAAGGCCAGAATAGTTCGCAAATCAAGGACGTTTTCCTGCATTCGATGGACAATCTGAAAGAATCGATTCGCATCTCCACTTCCCGCTATCAGCACGTTCACTGGGTGCAGTTTCTCAATCAGCAGATGCTGATCATCTACGCTCGAACGCCGGAGTCCGGAGAATGGACGATCTGGGATACTGCCTCCGGGAAACTGATTCGCACGATTGTCGGCCTTGGCCCGGACTCTTACGAAAGCGTCGCCTGTGTCAGTCCTTCCGGAACTCTGGTCGCGGCAGCTTGTGAAGATGATCGCATTCGGATTTTCGACATGGAAAATGGTGGCGTGCGGGCGGCAGTGCATCTTGAACGGAAGCTGGGGAAATATTCTGTTCCCATCGAATTTCTCGCTCTGCAGTTTTCTCCTGACTCGCAGGAACTTGTCGCCTTTGGTCCCTTCGGCAAACTCGGAGTCTGGACAACTGACGGAACGCTGCTGCACGAAGAATCGATTCCAGAACTGCTGCCTCGCTCATTCGATAAGCCTGTCAGTCTTTCATGGCTGGCCGACTCCAGCGGCTGGCTGGTGGGAAACAACATGATCATCGATCGACAGTCGATGAGCGTTGTCTGGGTGGGTGACTCTCGGCCCGGAGAACGATGCGACGAGCCAATGTCGTGTGTACTGAATCAGGATCAAATTCTGGTGACCGTTGGCGACGATGAAGGCCGTGAGCTTGTTCCCATGAAGATCCCGTGGGACAAAATCTCGGGCCCGCTGGAAGCGTTGAGGAAGTCGTCAACCATTTCTCTGAAACCCGGGTCGAACGTGTCGCTCAAAGTGACACTGGGAGATATCCGACTTTCGGAATCGCAGTCTGTTTCAACTGCCGTACGTGATGCTATTACCGATCGAATCCAATCCTGCGGATTGTCTGTGGTTGAAAACCAGCCCGTGCAACTCATGGTCAAGTACTCCGAAGTCGCCGTTAATGACCGAGCTGTTGCCGGAGGTTTGCTGGGCATCCTGCTTCCGCGCGAAGAGAAAAAATCGAACGTGAAAGACACCAAAGCGACACTCATTCTTGAATTGCAGGATTCCACCAGCGGCCAGATCTACTGGCAGGAAACGATTGAGCATACAGGCGGCTTCTTAGTGGACGGCGAAGTGACGGAACAGTCACTCCGCGATTCTGCTTTCAAATTGACTCTGCAACGACTAATTCTGACTGAACTGCCAACACAACTGCATTCCGAAAAATCAAAGGTACTCCCGATTCACAGTTTTTTGCCGTAATCCGGCTCTCGAATGGCGACAAGCTTGTGCAGCGACCTCTCTTCAGCAACGCTTTCAAGGCTGTTGTGCCGATCGGTATCACATTGACACCTCTCAGCCGGATGGAGCGCATTGAACTGTGGCGACTTCGAAATGCCGAGATCCATCTCAGTCAGCCGATCGGGCAACACTGTCTAAATCGTTTAACGACAAGCCGCAGGCGTCGGTGCCATGTTTCGCCTACGCCTGCGGCTCGCCGTTAAACCCGGATTATTCACCGACAATGTAGGCCGGACCAAACAAACGCGATAAACGCCGGAACTGCATTCGCTAACCAATCCTGCGATCACCAACAGTCTG
>JAYTAK010000762.1:0-3456 GCA_043737515.1 Candidatus Kuenenia sp.
TGCTGCGAATCGGAATGTGCGATGCCTTCGGTCTGCTTGATCTGAGATTCGTAACACTGCAATTGTCATTGCTCGCGGACGCGATGGTTCAGTGCTGTCTTGATCTCGCGCTGGCTGAGGCAAAGGTCGGCGACTTGCCACTGGCCGTGATCAGTCTGGGAAAGCACGGCGGTGAAGAACTCAACTACAGCTCCGACATTGATCTGGTCCTCATCTGCGAACAGGATTCGTCCGTCGCACAGCGTGTGGCGCGGCTGACAATTGACGGTCTGGCGGAAGACATCCCGCCAGGTTTCTTATACCGCGTCGATTTGCGGCTGCGTCCGTGGGGCGAGGCGGGGCCATTGGTGAATACGATCGGTGCCTACGCCGACTATTTGATTCAGGATGCTGCCACCTGGGAAAAGCAGGCCATGCTCAAAGCCCGTGTGGTGGCCGGTGACATGGGTGTCGGGGAAAAATTTCTCAGTCGAATTGGCCCCTTGCTGTTTACAGATTCAGCGATGGATATTCGTCGCAGCATTCAGCAGATGAAAGAACGCATCGAGTCCCGGCTTCGTCAGCGCGGAAAGCTGAATTCCGAAGTCAAACTGGGAGTCGGATCGATCCGCGATGTGGAATTCCTCGTCCAGAGTCTGCAACTGATTCACGGCGAACGTGAACCGCGTATCCTGAGTTCCAATACGCTGGATTCGCTGGTGCGACTGGCCGAGTTCGGGTTGATCAGTGCAGTCTGGTATCGACATTTGCGAGCTGGTTACGTCTTCCTGCGGACAGTCGAGCATTCGCTGCAACTTCTCCACAATCAGCAGACGCACGAACTGCCCGTCGATGAGCGTCAGTTGGAGTGGCTGGCCAATCGCATGGACTATCCCGACGCCGCGACACTGATGCGCCGCTTCGACGAACATCGACACGCCGTCCGATCAATTTTCAATGAATGTCTGCAGTTCGAATCGCCGACGATGACGAGTGTCGCAGCGGCAGAGCTTGCCACCGAACAGGGCGCGCGCTCAATCCTGATTGCGGAGGGATCACTGAATACGTCGCAGCAGCAGTCTCCGGAACGGCAGCAGCGGCTGGGAGAGATCTTTGCAGCGGTCGATACAGGTTCAGAGGCGATTGTGTCGCTGCGGCAGATTTCTGAAGCGATCGATCACTGGGACCTGATCGTCTGCGGAAAGGATTTCTCCGGATGGCTGTCGGTGATTTGCGGTCTGCTTTCGATTTATCACCTGGACATTCGTCGCGGCGATGCGCTGACGGGCGAAGGCATCAATGGTTTTGGAGATCGCTGCGTCACCGGTCGATTCCTGGCATGTTTTGAAGTGCGACTGGAAGTCCCGGCTGCCGCAGCATCCGAATTTCCGACGCAGGCAGAAAAACTGGCAACGTCACTGCAGGAAGAAATCGGGCGACTGGGCCAGAAGTCCCGTGGCAACTGCATTGAAGACGTCCGCGCAGAACTGCTGTCGCGATTCTGCGATGCCGTGCCGCAGCAGTCCGGCACCGGCATCGGCGCTGAAGCGACATCGGCTGAAGTCGATGTCGACCTGATTCGATTGCCTGATTCGGTCCTCACGAAGATGAAAATTACAGGGGCTGATTCGTGGGGATTCCTGTACGAGCTGGCCAGTGCGCTGTCGCTCAGCCGGTTTCGCGTCCTGCGCGCAATCATTGATGCCGAGGGCAATCAGGTGCGTGACGTCCTGTATGTACGCGAACGCAATGGTCGCCCGATTGAGAGTGAAGAGCGACTTCAGGAACTGCAACTGGCGGCGACACTGATCAAGCAGTTTACGCACTGGCTGCCGACCACGAATGATCCGCATCATGCACTGGCCCGATTCCGCGATCTGGTTTCCCGCCTGCAACCTGCCGTCGCGTGGTTCGACAACATGAAGTCGTTGCGTCGCCCCAATGTGTTGCATGCAGTTGCAAGAGTGCTCGGTATCAGCCAGTATCTGTGGGAAGCTTTTCTGCAGTCGCGGCATCAGCAACTGTTTCCTTTGCTGACCAATCCGGAAGAACTGGCGATTCGTGAATGCCGCGAATCGTTGATGCTCGAACTGGATCAGGTCTGCGACAGAACATCGGATGCGACTTCGGCATGGGCCGCATTGAACGAGTTCAAGGATCGACAACTGTTTCGAATTGATATGAGACATGTGCTGGGGCATTGTCGTCCGTTCGGTGCGTTCTCGGAAGAATTGACGGAGCTGGCGGAACTGGTCGTCGGGAAAGCAATGGAAATTGCCTGGCGACAACTGGTGCCGGAATACGGAGTGCCCTTGTGTGAGGACGGGATCACTGAATGCCCTTGGGTTGTGGCTGGGCTCGGAAAATTTGGTGGCATTGAAATGGGCTTTGCGTCGGATATTGAACTGATGCTTGTATTCGCAGAGGCGGGCCGCACAAACGGAGTCAATTCTGTTTCCAATGCCGTGTTCTTCGATCAACTGGTCAATTCCGTGGCGACCGGCATCGCCGCACCGCAGGACGGAATCTTTCACGTCGATCTGCGGATGCGGCCGTTCGGTCAGGCAGGCTCCGGGGCGGTATCACTGCATGACTTTGAAAAATACTACGCTGTAGACGGGCCTGCGTGGCCGTACGAACGGCAGGCTCTGGTCAAGCTGCGCTGTGTCGCAGGAAATGCGGCGTTCCGAGCCGTGGTTACAGTCGCCTGTCATCGCGCGATCTACAGCACGGGGCAGTTTGATTTTGCCGCGATGCGGGCCATGCGGGAACGACAGATTCGGCAGCTCGTGCATGGAGGAGCGATCAACGTCAAGCTGAGCGACGGCGGGATCGTAGACTGTGAATATGCGGTGCAGGCTCTGCAGATAACATTCGGCGACGAATTCCTAACGCTGCGTCATCCCAATACGCTGCGTGCGTTAAGCGAAGCCGCGCGTCTGAGTCTCGTTGATCCGGCCCATCGTCAATCGATCGAACGTGCCTATGTGTTCCTGCGCGAACTGATCGATTGCCTGCGCATGGTCCGCGGCAATGCCAAAGATCTGACTCTGCCGACACCCGGCACCCGCGACTGGAAAATGCTGGCCCGCCGCATGAAATCCATTCACGATTCCGACGTACCGCTTGAGGACCTCGAAACACAAATGGCCAACGTACGAGAGTTCTCGACGTACGTTGCAGCACTGCCGAAAGATGCGACACATACCGGCTGAATAGAGTCAGTGCGCACCAAACGTTAAGAGTGTTGTTTTTCTGAGAAGAATTCAGATGAGGAGGCTGACGGGGGTTTCGGTGCTTGCGGCTCGTGCGGAGAGGCAAGAGGGGATTTCCGCCACGATGGGGCTCGTCCCCATCGAGCGATGATCATCACCAGAAAAGAAATCCGGAAGGCGTTTTCGCCACTGCGGAGCTTGACTCCGTAGGGCGCTGATCAATGGAATCACGGCTCCATGCGGACAAGCCGCAATGGTGGCC
>JAYTAK010000763.1:0-7866 GCA_043737515.1 Candidatus Kuenenia sp.
GCGGTTCGTGAAGGTTCCGGTCAACAGGCTCTGCAACTCCGCCCACCAGCGTGGCGCGATTACAATCCGGAAGCACTGGCTCGCGTTAAGGCGAACGGGCATATCGCAATCGTGCATTTCACCGCCGACTGGTGACTGAATTGCAAGGTTCTCTGGAAGACCGTGTTGTCTTCCTCGCGCATCAAAGATCTGATCGAATCCGATGAATCACTTGTAACCTTCAAAGCCGACACAAGCGTCGCCAGTAGTGTCGCTGCCGCCTATCTCAACGAGCTGGGAGCAAAAGGTATCCCGCTGATCGTAATCGACGGCCCCGGAATCAGTGAGCCTCTGCTGGCAGACTTCTACACCATCGACAGCCTCATTGAACTGATCGACAAGGCCCGCGCAAAATAAACAATGGCCCGCTTAGTTGTTGGGAATCTGGACT
The DNA here is from genome assembly GCA_043737515.1 of Candidatus Kuenenia sp. Classification (GTDB taxonomy): domain Bacteria; phylum Planctomycetota; class Planctomycetia; order Planctomycetales; family Planctomycetaceae; genus SXXK01. The sequence continues at coordinate 431 of JAYTAK010000763.1, forward strand.
TCAAATAAGAGCGAGAATGCCACTTGCGTTCTATTATTAGACTTCCCTTGTAGGTAAATCCAATCGCACCATTCTTTAATCCGACGGCCCGGCAGGAGGTTTTGTTTTCTAGCCACGAAAAGGCACAAAAGACACAAAGAATCACTCATTTCATCGATCGTGTTTTGGTTTCTTTGTGCTTTTTGTGTTGTTTCGTGGCTAGAAAAAAGTCCCAATTGCTCGCGTAGTCAAATGAATTCCAGATGCTTCAATCCCAGTGAATAAGCGGGCCGTTGAAATGATAAGGGACGAAGCAGTTACCAGATGCAGCGAAATTCCCGCCATCGAAGACCGCCCGATTTCCAGCGAACATTGGGAGAAGTTGATCTCCGTTGATCAAATCGACGAAGGCGAGGCACGGCTCTTTGCGAAACTTGCGGAAGGCTCAGCATCGTTGTTGACGACTGGTGATCAACGTTCGCTGATTGCACTCGGAAACGCTGAAGGACTGGATAGCTTCCGTGATGAACGCCATGAAATCGAAACTGCCCGAGCTGGAACTATCGCCACAGCCAGAGTATATTATATCAGAACATCGAACCGAAGGGCGAAACTGATGGCGTACTATGAATATCTGTGGTCCGATGATGCTCCAGAAAGGAAACGCTGAAATGTCGATTCGCAGAAAACCTACCGAGGCACAGAAGAAACGAATTCGCGAAGCCATTGCCGAGGAATCAAAGCCCGAAGTGATGGCGGCCACGCGGGCACAGGTGGCGGCGATGCGTGCTGCGAAGAAGCAGACGCTGGCCCGGCAGGCTCTGGACCTGCTGCTTGCCGAAAAGGAACGTCAGTCCGTGAGTCTGGCTCAATTGGAAGAACGCTGCGGAATTGCGCGCGGCAACCTGAGCAAACTCTGGAACGATCCGGACCCAAACGCCACCCTGGCAACGATTGAACGCATTGCCGAAGCAATGGGTGTCAAAGTGTGTTTGACCCTGACCAAGTGATCACTCAGCCGGTTTTTCAGTGCATCAGTCGGTACAAATGCCACGATTCAGACATTGGGACGCCTTGCGTCTGTTTATGGCAAGCGTGTCGTGTTGTCGTTGCAGGATGCCTGATCAATCTTTCGCCACCGGCTTCCAGAACGCTCGCACGTATTGCACGTCATTCGCCACGACGGTTTCGACACCCGATTGCAGGTCTCGTACGACAAGGCGGATGCGGCCCTGAGATGGGTTTTGAGAGACGTGGGATTGCAGGAACGCCACGAAACGACCGTCCGGGGAGAAGCAGGGTTTCAGGTTGGATTCACCGTTGTCCGTGAGTTGCCGCGTCTGGCCGGTGCTGCTATCGAGCAAACCGATCTGAGGCGTGCCGTCGCGGCCGGTGGAGCGGTAGACAATTTGCTTGCCATCCAACGATAGACTCGGATACATGCTGAACGTCGGATGAGTCGGAATGGTGAATGCGGAATGTTCGGCACCGCGATCCAGTTCGAACTGATAGTTGCCGTCCTTGTCAAATGAGGACCAGACAAACGTGGAACCGTCGTCCGAGTACGATGGATCAAAGCCGCTGCCTTTGGATTCGGATGTCCCCTGCCGACGACGCTGGACAGCGTTCGATGCCAGCCAGCCGAAGGAACTATCGGCAGAAACCGTCAGATCCCCGAAGTTCGGGCCGTCTCCGAAGTCGTGAATCTCTCGCCGCTCTGTGGGAGCCTGCAAATTCACGGCAAACAATTTTCGATCGGACAGCACGGCGAGTTCCGAATTCTCCGACAACCACCCGGCAAGTTTTTGGTCCGCGTTCGTGCCTTCCAGTCGCACAGAATCCGCCACCAGCCCGCCGAGCGGCAATGATTTGACGCCATCGGCACCGGTGAAACCCACGGTCTGAGCGGATCGCAGCAGTTCCAGCCGGGCTCGCAGTTCTTGTTCCAGAAATCCCGACGCGGGCGAAGCATTGGCCGACAACCAGCCTTGATCCAGCAGAGCCAGAGCAGCCTGTTCGCTCGCGGTGTGAAATCCGCTGAGCAACCTGAACCGCACAAGAATCCCAGGGTTCCTTTCCAAAGTCCGTTATGCATGATTGAGCCACGGATACCGTGCCATTAGAAGTGTCAATAGTGCCTCGGCGCTACGCGGGTTCAATTCCCACAGTAAAGCAACAATCGCGGGCCGGTCTTTCTCTCGCACCCGAAAGTCGCCGTGTGCCCCATGCTTGAATGCCTCCATCGCGATATCCGGGACGAGTGAGACTAGTGTAAGGGCCAACGAATACCAGAGGAGATAAGCGTCGGGCCCAAGCCGCTGGCGGTCGGACTCGCCAAATCTATTGAACTCGTTCTTTACAGCAGAAGCATCTTCAGATCGGTCCCGACGCGACGGATCGAGCATCAGGCTCGCGGCCCCTTCAACTAACGCTACCCACATTCGCTCATTCAGCCGGTATGCATCACGAAACCAACTCCGTGCCTGACTGTAATCCTGTCGATCGAATGCAAGTCGTCCCAGGTACAGCGACGCCAAGGATCGTTGCTTTGCCGCAGATTTTGGATCATTGCCGGCTTGAGCAAGTGCTGCTTCAAAGGCATCTTGTGCGGCTGGGCGTGCGTCCAGGACACGGCAGCAAAAGCCGTAGGCAAATAGGGTTGGAAAGTGACCCTCGTAGATCTGAATCGACTTCTGAAACTGTAGTTTCGCTCGATTAAAGTCAGCATGATCCATAAAGTTCATGCCCACCCCAAAATGCTCTAACGCACGAACGGCGTCGGTATTTCGCAAGACATCAGTTATTTGAAGTCCAGCCTTTTCAGTTGCGGAAACTTGTGCGATAGACGCTTTCTCAATCGCATCGACCGTTTGCTTCGCCGCTTTGGCGACCGAATCACTAACGCTTTCGAACCCTTGAGAGAGCGACCGCACCATGTGATCGTGCTGCTGCCTCAACTGCTGTTCCAGTCGTGCATCGACCTCAAAAAGTCCCTTCAGCACCGCCTGGAATCCGGTTTGCAGCCCGATACCGATCTGGTCAAATCCTACTTGCATTCCTTCGTTCAATTGTCCGATCCCGTAGGACAATTGCCCAAACCCAGCCTCTACGCCATCCGTAAGTTGGTCTATTTCGGAGCCTATCCTATCGACACCCGAATTGAGTGTTGACAGTTGATGGTTCGCGGCGACCTGTGCGTGAAAGGATTCTTGTTGACCACGCAGTGCGGTCAGTTGAATCTTACAAAGGTCACGCACGGCATCCTTGGTTTGATTTGCGGCAATAATCTGTCGCAATTCAGGGGCGATTGTGTGGTTGCCGACGTCACCGCCGAGAAAAATCGTGTTCAGAAATGTGCTTCGGGGATCGAAGAGAAAAGTATTCATGACATCAGGCTTTGTCGATGATTAAGTAACTACCTTTTTCCGTGAGTTTTTGGAGAGACTCCGCTCCCGGCCAGCCTGGCGCTACGGCGAAGATAAGGGTGTTCCAAAGATTTTTCTCCATTGGAAAAGACCCAAATAATTGACTAGCCTTTTGACACGAAATCTCACCCACACTCGAATCCCAAAAAATCCAGTCTTTCATTGCTATCCCCGTGGTTGGGCATTTCACCGGAATCGAATCAGTTAAGAAATACTCATCCAATCGTACTAGTGTAATTCCGCGTTCATCAAGGGCCGATTGCGCAATAACTCGACGCTGCATTCCGCTTTGTATAACCACCTGAATTCCAATACCACTTAATGGGAAGTGATTGTCGTGTGCTGCGGCGTGAATTCTGACTATGAGCCCGTGTTGCCACGAACCTGTTATCGGGCTTTGATGTTTCACCTCTTTTCTGAATGATATTGATTTAGTAAAGCGATGCTCCACGCCGCAAATAGTGAGTTTTTTCTCCGTGATGGGAAAACAAACGCGGCTTTCCATTGATACTCCCGGAATACGGGCGACGAGTTCATTTTCCCCCGTAAAACGACAAAGGTGTCTATCGACATGCTGATCAAGTTCGGCGAGGCCGAACACATCCGTGCTAATCTCAGGAAGACGAATCCCATTCAGAAAACAAGTGACTGCCTGTCCTTGTCCGCATGTGCCGTCGGAGAACGCGGTCTTCGCCTGTGCGCGGAGGTGAACTTTGTTCGACGGCGGATCAAGAACAGCGGAGTAAACTTTCAAGGAAAACTCGGTGAGTTGTTTGACCGGGTGCCGTCGCTGATCTCCGGTGGGAGTTTCCAGATCACCAAACACGCTCATCAGAAATTCTCCATCGGAATGCAATGTGGCTTCATGACTGTAAAGAACGTCTTCCAAGTAACCGCTGTGGCCAAGATAATCAAAAAACCTCCCAAATTCCAGAGACTCGGTCGATGCTTCGGGCCGCAAGACCCAATATCTCGGTAATTGGCTGTAGCGTCTGGCTTTCCTTCAGGCACGATGGTGCCGGAACGGGATTATGCCGCGATGTTAAGAATAAGGGGTTGTGCGAGGTGTCGTGGCACTGCACGCTGAAAGGATCATTCATCGCGACATCAAGCCATTTGACGCTGCGGCGAAGCGAGTTCAGTTCTACCTCAGTCTCGACCTTGTTCGCGCACGCGAATAAAAGTAACCTGCCCCGAGACCTGCCCCTTGATTGCTCCTTCGAAGAAGAAACTGATCTGTCTGTACGCGGAAGGTTTTCGTCTGTCCCTCAACGACCGCCGCATCGTGCTGCTCGGTCAACTGCTCCCCTTGCTCCGCGACCTTGATAACTTCGAGTCAATCGCACGTCAAATCGACGACGACATCCTTGCGCTCGCCCTAAGTAAAACAGTCCTCCGCCATCCGCCTCAACAGTAGCTGCTCTTTGAGGATGCCTGATTCGACCAGGATCGTCGTCACTCACTTGGTGACGGGCTCAGTCTTCACTTGCAATCACGACGAATCGACGTTGCAACTGACTGATACCAAGCTATGCGTCACGGTCAGCGCCCGTGCTGCGGCTAGAACTTAGGCATCCGGAATAGACGACCATCGTCACCACGGTCGTGGAGTTCGCGAATAATTTCTTCTTTCGCAAACGGCACTTTGTGATCCTGGTCGTCGCGAGGCAGATCGTCTTCGATGAGCGTCATGATGTATTGAATGCCAAATTCTTCACACGCTTGGCGAACGGCGGCAAGCCATCGCAATTTGCGACGCGGGTCTTCGGTTTCCAACGCGCCATCGTGATAGACGAAGTGAAAGAACGGCTCTTTCGCGCACGTCGTTAAGACGGCCAAATCGAAGGCCATGCAAAGAAATTTCTTGTAGGTCGTTCCGCGAGCTTCACTCGTGAATGCGTCTGCGGCATTCACGTTCTGAAAGTCGGCGTGGAACTCTAAATTGCCTTCGTCGTTGACTCGTAGAAATAGCTCTGCCGGCGCATCGAGTACGTCCTTCACGAGTTTGGCAAAGCGCAGTCGGATGGCTCGATAGCGGTCCGACGCCGCGTTTGCCATGTCCCGAACTTGCCCCACAACCAGTTTGCGATCGTCCTTGAGTTGGTCGATCTGCTTCCGAAGTTCGATCATTGTTTCGATGCGTCGGAACTTCTCTTTCATGAGCGCCAACTCGGCTCGATCACCGTCAATCGTGCCTTGCAGTTGCTTGTACTTCTTCAACGAGTCGCGTTGTTTCAGGACGGACAACAACTCCATTCGTCTCGCGGCGACAGTCGAGTGTTCCTGCTCGGCAACGGCCAGACGAGTCCGGAGTTCCGCGACTCGCTCCTCAAGATGCTGCCGTCGTTCAGTCATGATTTGGCGGTTGAACTCGACCAATTGCTCATAATCACGTTTGAGCTGAGTCGGGAAGTAAAGCTGAGCGTCACGAAAGACGGCATCCACTTCGGCAACGTCGAAGTGGAGTTCGGTCTGCATTCCGGCAGAGGCTTGGTCGATGTCGAACTTCAGGTTGTAGATCTCGTTGTTGAGTTCAGTCGTTCGTTGCTCGACGTCCTCGACCAACTGAGTCGCGAGTTCGATCTCCTTTTCATGGAAGTCGAAGTCGTCGATGCGGCGTTGCTTGGAATCGACATCATCCTGCTTGACTTCAATCTGGCCTTTGAGTCGGTCGAAGTCGTCTTCGGTAAACGCCTCGTTCCTCTTGGCATCCTTGTGTTGTGTTTCCTTGGCGGAGATCGCTGCGTCCAAGTCGTATTTCTTTATCAGCAAGTCAGCCTTCAGTCCGAGTACATGCGATAAATACGGCTTCCAGTCTCGGTCCTTTCCACGGAAACTGTCATGGCGAAATACATCGCTGAAGTCCGCTTGGGAGCGCAGCAAGTAGCCGTGGCCCTTCCGAAACGGAAACGGCTTCACCATCGTGAGGTCGAGTGCGCCATCGAGCCACTCGTTCGCTCGCTTGTGTGGCAGTTGCCAATGATCCCACTGGTCCTTGGGCAGTTCTGTGAAGTCCGCGTCAGCCTCATCGTGCCGTCGAAAGCTGGCAGTTGAAGATTCACGAACGCTTCGGCGAATTGTGATACACCCAGAAGGCACAATGACTTCGAGAAAGAACACGAAGTCCTCAAATCGATCAGCGTGTTGCTTTAGAAAGAACTCCTTGTCAGCCACTCGCAAGAGGCAGAAATCAAGTAGGTCAATCAGCAATGACTTTCCAAGACAATGTGAGTCCTTAGTCTGATCCTGGGGTTCACGGACCTCGGCGAGGATTACGTTCAATCCACGTCGAAACCGAATCGGCGGGAATATGGTCGGCTGACTGGAGTAGAGCTTGCTAAAGATCATGCCACGGCCTCCGGCATCGGCGCGAGATACTCGACGGTGTCGCGCTGTGGCAGGTAGTTAATTCGCCCCAGTAAGAACAACAGGTCGAGTGCCGGAATGAACCACACTTCTGCATCCTCACCGGCCTTGTCGCGGACCTTTTGCAGCAACGACTGAAAACTTTCCACTCGGTGGCGTTGTAGGTGAGACAACACGATGGTCGCGATGCGGAGTACGCACAGGTTGAGGTTGAGATGTTTGCCGGGCCGAATCATGTCGCGGCCTCCCCGAAATCGCAGTTGCAGTACATGTAGTGCAACAGCAGCCGGACCAACCGCTTTTTGCCGGGCGACTGAAGTCCCGGGGATGCCGTCCAGAACTCTTCGCAAAGCGTGTCAAAGACGAAATCAAAGTGCTCAAAGCGATCTCGAAAGGTCATCACCTTCGCTTGGATTTCGGTGGCGGCTTCGTGGTAACGCTCCGCCAGTTTCCGATTGCGCGGGTTCTCCAGGAACGCTTTGATCGCGGCGAAGTACGGTTCGGATTGCTGCCGAATCACGCTGCGAAAATACCGATCGCTGAGTTCGTTGGTGGCGTTCTTTCGATCAATGCCAAGGTACGCCGAATAGTTCCAACGAGTCGAAGCCTTGTCCGAGGCGAGCGCGCGACGCTGGTAGAGAACATCAATGACTTCTTGCAGTTCTT
>JAYTAK010000764.1:0-3446 GCA_043737515.1 Candidatus Kuenenia sp.
GAGCGGCATGCGTCAGCTTGCCGGTACAAAAAAGCGACGTACCGGAGGGCTCACGCCACTCCGCTCGCCGGACTCATTTCTGGCCGCGCGGAGTATAATTCAATGAATGGCACCGCGCTGGCCGACGGTATCTGTTCGCGGACATTCCGCTCGTTTGCTTTACTGTTAGCTCTGCTGACCGTCGGCACGTCCTTCGCGTCACAGTCAGACTTTCAGCCAACTGCTGATGTCCTGAAGTCACAACAGCAGACAATTGTCAAATTGTTCGGTGCAGGTGGCGGCAGTCTGGATTCGTATGGAACGGGCACGCTGGTTTCCAGTGACGGTCATGTGGTGACGGTCTGGAATCACCTGGTCAGTACCGGATATCTGACAGCCGTTACGGCGGAAGGTCGAAAGTTCACTGTCGATGTTGTCGGCACCAGCGCGGAGTTTGATCTGGCACTGCTGAAGCTCAAGTCGGAGCCAGGAGATGCATTTTCGTGCATCGATCTGTCAAAGGTGAGTGATCCCGGTCCAGGCACTCCGGTGCTGGCCTTCAGCAACATGTTTCACGTTGCGACAGGCAATGAGCCCGTCTCCGTTGTGCATGGAGTCATCGCGGCCAGAATCCCTCTGGAAGCGACTCAGGGCCGCTGGAAGTTTCCGCTCAAATCGCCCGTCTGGCTGGTGGACGCGATTACCAACAATTCCGGTGCCGCCGGAGGTCTGCTTACCGACACACAGGGCGTACCGATCGGGCTGATTGGCCGAGAAATCCGCCACAGCGCCAGTCGCACATGGGTTAATTATGCGGTGCCGCTGACAACGCTGAAGCCCGTGATTGAAACGCTGCTGTCCGGCAGGAAACTGGAAGCACGGCCGAAAGATTCGGACGCAAATGCTCCCATGATTTCCGATCAGGAACTCACGGCACGGTTTGGTCTGACGATGCTGCCGAATGTCGTGGAAAGAACGCCCGCATGGATCGACACGGTGGCAAAGGACTCCATCGCCGCGAAGGCCGGGCTGCAGCGTGGCGACCTGATCGTGCTGGTGAATGATGCCGTCATCACCAGCGTCACGGATTTCCAGCAGCAGCTTGCCGCATTCCGCAGTGGCGAAAAAGTGTCGCTCACGATTAACCGCGAACAACAATTGCTGCCCATGGACCTGCAGATACCATAAAGGAATCGGCGAGCGATGCGGCGTCAGCCCACCGGTACATTGCGATTCCCGTAGCATGGACGATTTTGTACCCTGGACATTCTTGTCCGAGAAATCCTCCAGCACCCGCCTCTGCCTGCCCCCGAATCTCTGATGCCGCATCAATGGCTTCGCCGCCATGTTTGGTGCGAGTCAACCTGGCCCGCCACTCCGCTTTGGGCCAGGCTATGCGAACGAATGGGCCGTTGGCCCGAAATAATGTGGCCGTCTCGCTCCGCCGAGACGATGCCTTGTACTATCGCGTTCACCACTGGAAACCGTGATTCCGGGTAAACCATTGCAGAGTTGAATGCGACTCCGGGCCAAAGGCCCAGTCATTCGCATAGCCTGGGCCAAAGCGATCAGCGTCGGCCCAGGAATCAGAACTAACACCAATCATGTTGAGGCCCAACGGGCCGGATGTTCGCTACAATGCAGACAGTACTTTATCCCGGAAAGTGAGACAGAAGATGAAAATCGCGATTTGTTTTTTTCTCGCCGTATGCGTTGGTTGGTGCAGTTCGTGGCAGGTGTCGGACATCAAGGCATCCGATGAGAATATTGCGCCAAAAGACGGCGCGAACTCAGCCACAACTAATGTGCCGGATGAGATCGCTGAGACAGACCGGCTCAGTCAACTGGTCGAAGATGCGGTGGATGATTATCAACTGTTTCCGAGTCAAACTTCATCGACCGAGTTGCTCGCGCGTCCTCTACTTCGATGGCGTAACACGGCCCGCGGCCAGGATGGCGAAGCCATGTTAGTGATTTGGCATCACGCCGGACATCCGTTGGCGATGGCCAGTATTTATCCGTGGGCTGGAAACCTGATGCATGAGTTTGATTTGTTGGCTCGTAAACCAGGACTCGTTGCCAAATCAAAAGAGAATGTGATCTGGATGGCAACATCGGCGGGTGTCGATTTCAAAAAAGTGCCGGATGCAAAGGTTCCCGCAGCCAGCCCTGCTGCTCGACTGCGGCAAATGAAGGTATTGGCAGAACGCTTTGATGGAACGATGACGGGATGGAATGCCGCTGACACTGACAATGAAAAGCTACGACTGCTTCCACGCCCGCTGTATCGATACCAGGTCTCACCAGAAGATGAAACGACCGATGTTCCGCTGGACGGTGCATTGTTTGCTTTTGCGACAGGTACAGATCCGGAAATTGTACTCGTGCTGGAAGCAGTCGATACCGGCGACGTGATGACCTGGGAATATGCCTGCGTTCGGGCAACATCCGGTGGTCTGGAGATGCGACTCGATGGTACGGTCGTCTGGACTGCTGCCAAATTTCCTGAACAGTCGCCTGAAAAGCCGCACTATACTCAACAAGTACCCGTACCAGAATCTCAATCGGTACGCTGAACCTGATCGAGTCGTCGCTACGCTGTCGGCGATCATCCCCACGCGGGATCTCAAAACGAAGTGATATTGACCTTCGACGCTGCCATACCGTCGCGGCCTTCGACGAGCTGTTGTCGCTGGCGATTTTTTGGCAATCCACCCTGATCTTCAGTCAGGTAATGCTGCTGTAACTCCGAACCTTTGCCGTCCGCGTTGTCATCGAGTTGTGCGTGTTCAGTCGCGATCAGCGTTTCATCAATGTAGCGATCCGCGACGCCGCGACACAGCGCGATATAGAATTCGAACAGGGAAAGATGTTTGTCTGAATCCAGATCCCATTCCACCAATGGAGCTGCGCTCAGCATGTCGGCAAGGACGTGAGGACAAAGCGTTTCGTTAACCTCCAGATCCGATTCTGTCGCAGTGATAATCACTCGACCAGGGCTGGACAACGTACGGATGTAATACCCGCTGCAGGGGATCGTAACGAAGAAGACCTGCTCTCTTGCCGGAAGGCCCTCAAACAATGTGGCAAATTCCTTCTGCTGAATGTCAGGACCATGAAGATTGTACCACGCAAGATTGTTCTCGAAGTAAGTGTGCCCGATGACGATCACAAAAAGGCTGTCATCGGCCGTTATCTGGCCTTTCAGAATCTGCAGTTCCGCCGCGATGACTTCTTTGGTGGCCGGCATGGTTGCCGCCGATACGTCTGTCGTTTCGGATTTCTCGTCAGCAACATCTCTGTCGTCACCCGCTTCGCTGTCAGCATCTTCGCCCAGAAACACATGGATATTCTCCGGCAAAAACTGATAGTGCGTCGTCAGGCCAGTGCGGATTTTTTCAACCGATCCCCGAAACAGCTCGACATGAGCCTCGTCTCCCGGATGGCCGCAGAGCACTACGGCAATA
>JAYTAK010000765.1:0-3444 GCA_043737515.1 Candidatus Kuenenia sp.
GTAGGGTGCGTGAAGCGGAGCGCAACGCACCATTTGGGGAAAGCGTGAGAAACTGGTGTGTTTCGCTAGCGCTGCACACACCCTACATGAATCACTAAATCAGCAGCCCGCTAGCCCGCAGGTTGTGCATTCGGTCAGCACCGGCAGCTAGCGCCTTGCCGCTCACAGAACCTCAAATCTGACCGCGCGGAGTATCGCTTGCCCACACTCCAGCTACGGGCCGTTATCGCGCAGTTTTAACCGCGACGGGGGGCAGTAGATCTTCAGCGACGCCGACAAGTCGCAGTCGTCGTGACAATGGCGCGTCGGCTTGATGGTATGTCTTCAGGATGTCAATCACATGTGTGAGTCGTATGACGACATCGTTACATCCTTCGAGCAGGTTTTGGTGCCATTCGTCCGAGTCGATACAGTTGCAGTCATGGCTGTTCATTCCTGGGAGGGCTTTCGTCGTCTATAGGAGAGGAAGCGACACGGATAGAATCGACGACCCAGGCTGTTAATCTTCAGCAGTTTCCCTCCATGATCCATTCGGAGAAGATCGCGGCAATCCCGTACCTGCCGCAAGCTGTGCCGGTGAAACAAATGGAGAATCTGTTACGATCGGCACAATATGTACTGAGACCGTGATTGAAGGCAGGCGAAACTATGCGGCTTGGAATACTTGGAGGCACGTTCGACCCGGTGCATTACGGGCATTTGCTGCTGGCAGAAACGTGTCGGGAACAGTTGAAGCTGGATGAGGTCCGATTTGTGCCCGCCGCGACGCCGCCGCATAAGGTGCATCACCAGATCACCGATGGCTCTGCGCGGGCGGATATGTTGAGTCTTGCGGTCTCGGGTTATCCGGAGTTTGTCGTTGATCGCCGGGAACTCAAACGGAAGGGCCCTTCGTTTACGGTCGATACGCTTGCTGAATTTGCCGCTGAGTTTCCGGAGGCTGAACGGTACTTTCTGGTCGGTGCGGATTCCCTGAGGGACCTGCTGGCCTGGCGCGAGCCGGAACGTATTACGCGGCTCGCGACGTTAGTCGCCTGCAATCGACCGGGTTTGCCTGAATTGCAACGAGCACAAGTTGTGGAATGGGTCGGGCCTGAAATAACGGATCGCATTTTGACGTTGCAAATGCCCGGGACCGATATTTCTGCGTCAGAAATGCGAGACCGTGTTCGCGACGGTCGAAGTCTGCGATTCCTGACGCCACGCGCTGTGGAAACGTATGTTTTCGAGCACGGCTTGTATGGCCGGAAATCGGAATGATTCGATCCTTTGCCGGACGATGGCGTCAGCCTTTCCTGCCGCATGCTTGATGTCAATCTGAGGCCGAAGTTGCCTGAGACGTGCGAGAACGTCGCTTCCTGCCGGACGATTTCGAGCCCGAGACGACTTGAAGCCGGTTACTCAGGCAGTTCCTGCCACTGCCACTTTATTTGGAGCATTGGACATTGACGGTCATGCTCTGCCCAAGATAACACCCCGCCCTCGACACAGTGCGACGGCGTCGCCGCCGATGCGCACTGGATGTGCCGTGTGCCGAAGTCTGTTTTGTGTTTGTCGCCGCAGCTTTGATTTGCCTCGCTTCATAAAGGAAATTGTGCAATGCCGAAGGTTTTGCATTGTTCAAAGTGGTTGATGGTGTTTGTGATCCTCGTGCTCTCGCCTCTAACAGCCGCTGGTCAAATCTCGGGGTACGATCAAGTGATCGGTATGGAACCCGGCATAGAACAGGGACCGACGTGCGGTTCCTGTGCTCCAGGTCAGGGATCATTCGGCGAGCCGGATTGGTACGGTGCTGGATCTGAATCGTACGATTCAGATCTTTTTGTGAGCCAATGCGGATGCGATGAAACGATGCCGGTTCCCGACGGAGATCCGGGGATGCAAATTCCGTACACAGAGCAATACGGCGTCCCACCGTACGGCGATCCTTACGGCGGCACGATGCCGTATTCGGACGGATGTGCAGCACCGTATGGGGTCCAGTCTGGTTGTGGGTCATGCGACAGTTGCGGACCTGGTGTCTGCGCACCTGATGGTTGCGGTGGCCCGGGCGCGTGCGGTTTTCAGGCGTGTTGTCCATGCGGTAATGTGGCTCCATGCTGGTTCGGAGTGGAAGCATTGATCTGGAAAACCACTTCTGCCAGCCTGCCGGTATTGGTAACGACCAGCGACGCGGGCACTCAGCAATTCGATGCTGGTATTCTCGGACGGCCAACGACTCAGACACTCTACGGCGGCGGCGATATTTTTACGGGTACGCACGGCGGCTATCGACTGCGGGGTGGCCACTATTTTGACCCCTGCGGCGTGAGCGGCATCGATACAGAATTCTTTATGCTGGGTACACGAAGTGCGAGCTATCACGGTGATTCCACCGGCAATCCGATTCTGGCTCGTCCTTTTCTGAACGCCAACACGGGCCTGAATGATGCGCAACTGGTGGCGTTTCCAGACCTTGCGAGCGGTACGATTGACATCAATGCCAAATCGAATCTGTATTCCGGAGCCTTTCATTTTCGTGAAGTTTTCTGGAAGGAATGTAATCCTGGCCATCCATGCCCTAAAAATTGCCGCAGCAGCGCTCCGCGCAGCTTTACGATGGGGTTCCAGATTGGCCCGCGATTCGTCTCGCTGCGAGAATCGTTCGGTGTCAACGAGCGTCTGACGAATCTCGACCCTCAATCTCAATCGCAGTTCCAGATTCAGGATTCATTCCGTGCGAGAAACATGTTCTTGGGATGTGAGCTGGGATTGTTCGGATCCTGTCAGCGACGACGCTGGAGTCTCAATGGCGGAGTGCGTCTGGCCATCGGCGCCACCAAACAGGAACTGGATATCTATGGACAGACGGCAGTGACGCAGGCTGGGACGACGACCACAAGTCCCGGAGGTTTCCTGGCGCAGCGGACGAATTCAGGTACCTGGGACCGCAATCGTTTTACGTTGATCCCGCAGTTTGACGTCGCATTGGGATATCAGATGACCGATAGTTGGACCGCCACAGTCGGCTACAGCATGCTGTACTGGGGAAATGTTCTGCGGGCCACTGAGCAGATTGATACCGTCCTGAATCCGGGGCTGCTACCACCGGAACAGGTTCCATTGACCGGCGATCTGCGTCCAGAGGCCCGGATGCTGGACACGGACTACCTCGCGCATGGGATTACGATTGGCCTGGAAAAACGCTGGTAAGCGAACAGAGCAGGCAGTAGGCAGTAGGCAGTAACCTCCAACTGAACACTGAACACTGAACACTGAACACTGAACACTGAACACTGAACACTCATCATTCACTTCGACTCCGTGATCAAGAACAAATCATATGACACAGCATCGATGGCTCGCTGGAATCGGACACATTCTCAACAATCAGCGACGACGCAAGCGGAATCAGCGCGACCAGCGTGTGGTGGCGGCGGAGCTGCTGGAAACGAAAGTCCTGCT
>JAYTAK010000766.1:0-7858 GCA_043737515.1 Candidatus Kuenenia sp.
GACCTTCTTTTTTCTGGTGCCTTCGGGAAAAACACCAGCTTCGAGGCATCCCCTCTTTTTTTGATATACCAACTTCAAAGACTATAGCCAACTTGCCCCCAATGGCGTGGACTTAAGGCGAGCGGGGGATGTCAATCCCCTGATATTCGTCGCAAACCCAAGCAAATCAGGGGACTGACGTCCCCCGCTCGCCGTTGGAATTCCTTAAGTCCACGCCATCGGGGTAAGCCCGATGGAAATCAGGGACGCGAGTTCATGTCGGTTGTAGCTGCTCAATTGTGATTCCATCGGGGCGATCCCGATGGAAATCAGGAATTCCAACGGCTAGCGGAGAATGGTGACGTCGGAGTCCTGCTGCCGGGCTCGCTTTTCGCCTGGTCGTTTCTTCAGGCCACACCGAGTTTGCGACCGTTTTCCCTGTGTTTTCAAGCTCCGCAACCGGCGAGTGGCGTGCCAACATCGATTTGCCGCATTTCGGCGGACATAGCGGCGTTTCTTGACCTATGTTTCCGTTTGGACCTTTAGCAGTCCATGTCGCGGTTTGAACCAAGCCTTCGCAGAATGAGGGGGGAAACACCCGGATGGAAAACTCCCCGAAACGACACAATACGCTGGAATCGATGCTGTGTCGTCGGCGGGCTCGACGCACGACCATGCCCGTTGAAGTGGAACTCACCAGGGATGGTCTCACCGTGTCGGCCGTGATTCGCGATGTGTCACTCAGCGATGACGGCGACACCACTTTCACTGGCATTGGGCTGTTTCACAATGACGCCCTGCCATTGGACGAGACCATGAGTTGCCACGCCGTTTTACCGTCAGAGGTGCTGCCCGTCGAATCAACCGTCATTCTGATGTGGACGCGCCGCTTCGGGCAAGAGGGCTTCCTGAGCGGCGGAAGAATGGCAAGGAATCCGATTGCTGACGATCAGGACGGCGAAACTCCGGATGCATCGCGTCAGCCAGTACACATGACGCACACGGAGCATGGTGATTCATGACTTTCGGCGTCAATTCAAATCATGCAGCGCGATCGCAGGCGAGCGAACGAGTGGCCGCATGGAAGCAGGATGTGCAGTCCTTTTTTGCGGAAGACTGGAGTCGTCTGCGAACTCTGATGATGGAACTGGAAGAAGAATCCTGGAACAGCGATTCCACGATCCCGTTAAGCCAAATACTCGCTCAACGCAGCATTATTCAGACGGCGGCGAGAGCGGTTTCTGAATGTTCCGCCACGTCACACAACACCAGTACGACAGACTCTGCCGTGCGACCGCCTGCACATGACCGACTGTCTGCATTGGCTGAACAAATCGAACGACGCCTGCAATCCGCAAACGCAGTTGGAAAATAGCCGTATGGATCAATTCAATCATCACCACGGAACCAGTGCCGTCCTGTCGATGCCGACAGCGACTCACTGCGTCTTTCGGCGCGGTTCATGCTGGCTCGCATTGCCGGCGATCGCCGTCCGCGAAGCGATGCCGCGACAAAACATGGTCTTTGTCCCCGGGACGCCAAACATATTCACAGGCTTGTGCCATGTGCGAAGTGAATTCATTCCGGTGCTGAATCTCGCCTCAGTCCTGCCGGATTGCGACGACTCCGACGACAACATTATGCTGGTTATCGACGACACGGATGGCCCCTGGGGAGTGCTGGTTGATGAAGTCACTTCGCTGAGGGCTCTGGAAATATCTGACGCACCGGTCGCGGATGTCCTTGACACATCGTGCGTCATCGTGGGCTGGGCGACGCACGGCAGCCATGTGATCCAGGTGCTCGATCAATCTCGAATCCGAATGCTGGCCGAGCAGGAGCTGGCGGCGATGTGGCAATCAGAAAACCTGCTGCGTCGGGAATCCACGAACACTCATAAATGAAGCGGACACGAGTACGAGATGTCCCTGGTCTCGTAGCGGACGCCTGGAAAAAACTATGAATTACAAGTTACAACTTTGTCTGACACATCTTGCGACCGCAGCCATCGCAGCGTGCTGCGCATGGTACGGGCATCCATCATCCGGTTTTGGTCTGCTTACGTTCATTGCCCTGTTGGGATTTGGTATTCCCTGTGGCATCGCGGCAGCATCCTTTGCACGCGGCCTGCGGCGAATGGAATCGGCTTTGACGGACACCCACGGCGAAACAGCTTCGTGCGGACTTTCAGAGCTTGACCAGTCAACCGCGCGACTCCTTATGGTCTTGCAGCGGCAACGAACGCTGGTGAAAAACGTTGATGAACTCGTGCATCGCCTGAGTCATACGTCCGGTACATCAGCAACGGCAGCAGTCGGGACTGAGAGTCAATTACTCACGGATGCGCTGGGGCAACTCTCCCGGACCACCGCGAAGCGCATCGGCGGCATCATGACTTTGGGAACGGAGATTGCCAGGGGCGCTCATGATTCCAATCGAGGCGCGGAGCAGCAGATTCAGACGATCAACAGCGCGATCAACTCCATCGAATTGCTGTCGCAGAGAATTGACGCCGTGGGCAGCGACGCTGAGACAGCCAATACCACCGCAAAGGACGCCGCCGACCGCGCCGACAAAGGGCTGGAACTCGTCAAGGCACTGGTCAGCGGCATGCACAACATACGGAACAACGTCGAGTTCAGCGAGAAAAAGGTCGTGTCGCTGGGCCGGCAGTCGGAACAGATCGGTTCCATCGTCGAGATGATGGGCAATATCTCAGCCAGAACGGACATGCTTGCCCTGAATGCGTCCATCGAAGCGGTCCGAGCTGGACAGGAAGGCCGGGGCTTTGCCGTCGTGGCTGAAGAAGTTCGACGACTTGCCGAAAGCACAGCAACCGCCTCCCGCGACATCGCCGCGCTGGTGGATGCCATTCAGACGGAAGCTCAGGACACGGTCGCGGCCATGACGGAAGAACGTCATCAGGTACTGGAAGAAATCCGACGAGTCAATGAAGCGGGCGCGACTCTCGATCACATCCGGCATTCGTCGATCGCTGCGGCAGAACGTTCTCGGCAGATATCCGGATCGACGATTGAGCAGCTTCAGCGCACGCAGGAAGTTGTGCGGGCGATGCAGCAGGTCTCCGTGATCGCAGCAAGTATGCGTGAACGAAATGAAATGATTCGGCACAAAACGACCGATCTGGCCGAAACGGCTCAGCACCTTGAGGAAGGTCTGTCGCCGATGTACAACTTTGGTGATTCCGGTCGCCCGACGTTCTCACAGAGGTCCGGCACCGGATCAAACAACGCCACGGGTCGCAGACGAGATACGCCGGATTCCAGCGACGAACTCTTTGAAGCCGTCCGAGGCGGGGAGTTTGCGCGGTGATCAACTCCCAATCAGAACAAGTCAAAACCAACGCGGAAGAATCCAGCGAAGTGCTGCGACAGAGGTTCATGCTTCTGGCGCAGTGCGCTGCAGAAGCATCGAACGACGTACACGACGAGACGGTACTTGCTGCTGCCATGATGGCGGATCTGCTGACGATCGCGGCGATGTTTCGAGAGGACTCGGCATCTTGTGCGCGGGCGGACGAGATTGTTGAATTCTGTCAGCAATGCGCTTTGCCGCTGCTGACGGATTCGGCATCTGGGGCGGACTCGGCATCTGCGGCCAGCCTGAAATGCCTACTGCAGGACGCTGACGACCGCTGGAGCGAATACCTGACGCTGCTGTCTCCGGAAGAACGATGTATTTGTCAGCCAGCCCCTGGCTGGATCGACACAGACACCGATAGCTGGACCGAATCGCTGAAGGCAGATGCCGCTGAGACTTTCCATGCCACTCACGTTGAGCCTGACGCGGTCCACAGCAATCGACAGCAGCAGCCGTTGAACATGGCTGGAATTCTTGCGGCACTTGCCGGTGAAGCAGATCCTTCCGACGATCAGACTTTCTGCTCCGCTGATGCTGAAAAATACGACGCAGCCATTCAGACGACTGCGAACGGCTCAGCCAATGCTCTGTCAGACTCTGACGATCACGCTCTGCCTGCACCTCCGGTGGAACTGGAGACGATAGATGATCCGGAAATGGTCGCCGCCTATGCCGACGATGCGCAGCAGTGCATTGCCGAAATGGAAGCGTCGCTGCTGGGATTGGAATCAGGGCAGGAAGCCGACGGTGCCCTGCGAAGCTTTTGTCGACAACTGCACACACTGAAAGGTGCGTCCGGCACGGTGGGGCTTTCCCGGCTGGCAAAGTATCTGCATGACCTTGAGAGCTACATCGAAAAAACGGCTGGCTGTCAGATCGACGTAGACAAGCTGCTGGATTGCGTCGATGCCGTGCGGGCTCAATTGACTTCACTTGGAATCACCGGTGTCGGCGCGGCTGCCGTTGCCGCGTCTCCACCGAAGGCAGTTTCGGAACAGCCTGCTCCCGGCCAGCAGCCCGCTCCTGTCCAGGCACCGTCGCCATCCGTTTCGGCAGGCAACGACAATGAACTTTTTGTCCGCGTTGAAGCGTCGCGACTTGAACGGCTGATGGATCTGCTCGCGGAACTCGTCATGTTGCGAAACCGTCGCGATACGTATGTCGATTCCCTGCGGACCATTCACCGCGAACTGAACTACTGCGCCGCTCGAACTCGAACGCTGACATCGACCATCGAATACACGATGCCCGCGACAGCGGCAACGGCACCCAATCATTCGCCGGACGTCGAATCAGAAAGATCGACGGCGAAATCACGATTGCTCTCCCGCACACTGGACGAAGTCTCCAAAGACACTGCTGAGCTTGGTCGTTCGCTGCAGGAAGTATTTGATCCTTTGTCTGATGACAATTCGGCAGTGTCTCACTTGATCGGTCAGTTTCGGCAGGAGCTGATGGAACTTCGGCGGTTGCCGATCGGTGGCTTGTTTCAGCGTCTGCAACGAGTCGTGCGCGATGCAGCGAAGTCGGAAGGCAAGCTGGTCGAAGTCGTCTTTGAAGGTCAGGGCGCGCGAGCAGAAAGAGCCGTGCAGGAGAGACTGTTTGAGCCTCTGCTGCATCTGGTTCGCAACGCCGTCAGTCACGGACTGGACACTCCGGACGGACGATTGAAAACCGGAAAGCCCGCCGTTGGCAGAATCACACTGGCAGCAAGGTCTGATGCGGCCTCCCTGTGCATTGAAGTCCGCGACGATGGCCGGGGCCTTAATGACGAAGCCCTTGAAGCACGAGGCAGGGAACTCGGACTGCTGCCGAGCGGCGAATCTGTGAGCCGGTCTCAGCTCTGGAAACTGATTTTTCATCCGGGCTTTTCCACAAAGTCAGCGGTCAGCGAAATCTCCGGACGCGGCGTCGGCATGGACGTGGTGGACAGTTGGGTAAAACGCCTGCGCGGTCGGATCGATGTCGAATCCGCCCCTGGCCAGGGTACGACGATTCGTCTTCACATTCCGCTGCGTTCTGCCGTCGAACATGCGATGGTGGTTCGCGCCGGAGGTCAGCTCTTTGCGTTGCCAATGCATACCGTCAGCGGCACTTCAGATTCCAAACAACCAATGCGTGGTCGGGCAAACTCCGCGTCAGACTCGCAGATCGTATCGCTGAGTCATATCCTTGGCTGTCAGGCAAATCCGACGACTCGTGGCTGTTCCATTTCACTCCGCAGCACTTCCGGAACCTCCCGCGCGACACAGCACAGCGCAGACGACGTGACGATTGCGGTCGATGCCATCGTCGGCGTTGAAGAAGTCGTTGTGCGTACCCTGCCCTCTTTGCTGCAGCGTAATGAATTATTTGCCGGCGTGACTCTTTCCGGCCGTGCTGAAACGGTCCTGCTGCTGGACGTGCGAAAAGTGATCGATCTTTGCCAGCGAACTGAACGTCGTGATGTTGATTTAATGGGGTCAGACCCCTTCATGGCGGAATTCGAAGCGAAAACTCCACCGTTTTTCGCTTCGAACACCTTCAGTAGGGGGTCTGACCCCATTAAATCAGAGCGCAGCGTCCTGGTGGTCGATGATTCTGTCGTGGTCCGCCGCAGTCTGTCGCGAAAACTTCGTGCCGCCGGCTACGAAGTTCACGAAGCGACCAACGGGCGGGAAGCCCTGGTCCTGCTGCAGGCCGGGGGCATCACCGCTGTCATCACCGATCTCGACATGCCGGGCATGACGGGCGTTGAGCTGCTGCAGGAAATCAAACGACAAAAACAATTCAAATCAATCCCCGTCACGGTCCTCACCAGCCGCGACGACGAGTCCATGCTGGCAGAAGTCCGACGACTTCATCCCGCAGCAGTCCTGCATAAACCTGTGACAGACGGAACGATCAAGGCAATTCTTGATTCGCTGATCTGTTCTGATGTCACCGTTTCCTGAACACAATTCCAAACCTCTCTGTCCCGGAATAACACGATCATGTCCACGTCCACAATCCTTGTCATCGATGACAGCGCCACGATTCGGAAAATGGTTGACAGCCATTTGAGCCAGGAAGGATACCGTGTCGTGCTTGCACAAAACGGTGAGATTGGTGTCGAGATGGCTCGCGAAATCAAGCCCGACCTGATTTTGCTGGATCACCAACTGCCGGGCACGACCGGCCTGGAAGTCTGTCGCAAGATCATTCAATTCCCCGAATGTCGGCATATTCCGTTTGTGGTGTCATCGACGCTGCGAAAACAGGCATACATCGAATACATGGATGTTCCCAATGTGGTGGATTCGCTGCCGAAGCCGTTCACGCCGAACCTGTTAAAGATGGCCGTCGCCAACGCTCTCGAAACGGGTGCCATGATCATTGCGTCGCAGACAAACGGTACTGCGGTACCGGAAGTCGTCGGTGAAACAGATCAGCCTGCACTGTCCGGTGACTTTCGCTGGCTTGGTCTGCGCGAAGTCATCGACTTCCTGAACAACGGACGCAAGTCCGGCATGCTGGAAGTGGAGACTGACAGAAATCGCATTTGTTTCTTCCTCAAAGATGGCCGGATTCAGGGCGTAGTTTCGCCTTCTTTTGATCCGGCTCAGATCGCCGTTCAGTTGCCACAGAATCTGAGCGAACTGTCGCCATTGCTTCAGTTCACACTGAGCAGCGGGACCTCGACGCGCGTTGATGGTCTGGTCGAGTTGATGGATAAGAAAGTTCTGGACCCTCGCATGTTGCGCACATTGCTGCGTCATCAGGCTGCGGCACTCACGCGTTACTGCTTCACGAGTAAACCAACCTGTTTCAGTTTCCATCCCGAACGAGCCCAGCCTTCTCTGTTCAGCAAAGTGTCGATCGACACCAGCCTGGCAGGAATTCTGGTGGACGGAACACTCAATTGTCCCCCGGTCCAGAACACGACGGCCGGAGTTCAGGTCGGCTGGATTCGCAACGGACTGCGCGGACAGAATCTGGACCGCGCTGGCTTGTCGGCTACGCATGTGCAACTGCTGTCACATCTGGATGCGACTCCGAGAAACACGGCGGAGCTGGCCGTGAAGTCAGGAATGCCCGTTGATGAAGCCCGCGCGGTGCTCGAAGGCTTTCTGCTGGCCGAGTGGGTCAAGAGCGAAACTCTGACCCTGACTCAGACTCGCACGCTGATCGCCTATGAGCCGGACGCGATCCACGGAGCATTGATCCGCAACCTGATCGACCAAAACGGAAACGGCTGGACCGGAAATGTCGTGCGGGATGAGTTCAGTCTGCAATTGCTGTTAAAACGAAAAACTCCGGACGCCGTCCTGATCGCGCTCCAGGGAGAAAGCGAACTCACGCTTCCAAAAATACTGCAGAATAGTGGCGTTCTTGACGGCAAGCACACAGTGGTTCTGATCGCTCCTGCAGCAGCCAACTCACCTCCACTCGCTGCGGCACTGCGGTCGCAGGTTCTGATTCGCCGTCCTTACACCAATGCCGACATTCTTAAAGCGATTGATGTTCCGGTCCGCCGTTC